>NZ_JASONN010000623.1:0-234 GCF_030217285.1 Pauljensenia sp. UMB3104
GGTGAAAGTCCACTACAGGCCTTTGCAGTAGGAACTGTTAGCTAAAGACAAGGGTGTCCACCGTGAGGTGGAATCTGAAGGAAGTCGGAGGCAAATACTTGCACTGACGTACAGAAACTTTATAAAGAAAGGCTGTCAAACGATGGATGAGCTTGCCAGACACAGTGAAGTCCGATACTGCACGAATCTGAGACAGTAGATGAAGCAGTGACATGAGTAGAAAGTTGTCGTTCT
>NZ_JASONN010000624.1:0-234 GCF_030217285.1 Pauljensenia sp. UMB3104
GTTCACTGTTAATCAATGTGTGGGAGACCATCGTGCAACTGCGTGCGGATTTTGCTCGTGTCAGCGTGCCGGCCACCAGCGCCAATTTGGGGCCGGGTTTTGACTGTCTCGGGATCGCACTGGATCTGCGCGACATCGTGTCCGTTCACGCCACCGCCGGCCCGACCAGCATTGTTGTCGAGGGTGAAGGGGCAGGCACTGTCAGCGAGGGCGACGACAACCTGATCGTGCGTG
>NZ_JASONN010000625.1:0-234 GCF_030217285.1 Pauljensenia sp. UMB3104
TCGGGTACGCGGGACCCCACCTCCGTTCCCGGAAGAAACGGCTGCCACTGACCGGCATGAGCGCGTGGATGCGCGAGCGCCCCGGCTGCCCATGCTCCCTCGCGCCGCCCGACCCCCAGGCATCCGAGAGCTCCGGCCATCGCAAGCTTTTCCATGTCGGAGGAGCTCACGTGTGCGCGGCGAGCCAGGTCCGCCTGGCTCATGAACGCTCCCTCGCGCCGGGCTGCGACAATG
>NZ_JASONN010000060.1:0-597 GCF_030217285.1 Pauljensenia sp. UMB3104
GGATTCACTTTTTTTGAGTATGAGCAAGCTGACCTTTCGTGGTCAGCTTTTTTGTCGGACAATAGCGGAGCGGTCCGACTAGTCATTTTTTTAAAATGACTTTGGGCGACTTATTGAAGTTGCCCAACATGACAAAAATGTCCTTGTGGTTCGAGGGCTTTTTTGTTATCTCGCCACCTTTCCTTTGTGGCGAGGGAAGCCGTCTGCAAGACCGCACTTTTACGAAGTAAAGTATAGTGCGTTATACTTTACTTGGAAGTAGTGCCGAAATCAGCTGAAGAGGATTTAGCTTTTTAGCGTTTATGTCGCGAAAGCGTCTTGCTGATAAGCTAGGGCAGATTAGACTGGATTTGGCGGTTAGTCAGAACGAAGTTCAGACGACCGACAAAGCCAAAATAAGCGCCCTAGGTTACTTATTGGCAAGATGACCGTGAAATAAATGCGTAAAATGCGTTTTAAGGGGTCTAGGAGCTCTAATTTGGGATTTTAGGGAAATGGTTGTAGATTTTTAAGTGAATTTGCTAAAAATGTCTTAGAAGCGATTTTAGGGGTGAAATTTTTGAGAGATTTTGAGGGTGGGGGGAATTTTGCGAAGCA
>NZ_JASONN010000626.1:0-234 GCF_030217285.1 Pauljensenia sp. UMB3104
GGGCGCCCGGTGAGGACGTTTCGCGACTCACCTACTTCTCGCTATATGCTCTGCAACACCGAGGACAGCAGTCCGCCGGTATCGCAACCTCGAACGGCTCTCAGATTCTGGTCTACAAAGACCAAGGCTTGGTGAACCAGGTGTTCACGGAACAAACCCTTCAAGGCCTGACCGGCCACGTCGCCATCGGACATGTCCGCTACGCGACTACGGGGGCGGATACGTGGCGTAACG
>NZ_JASONN010000627.1:0-234 GCF_030217285.1 Pauljensenia sp. UMB3104
GTCTAATGAAGCGGGGTCAGAATCTGAACTCTCATTTTCTGGATAAATGGATTGGGTTTGACTATAAGTGCCTTCTCCACCTGCCTTAAAATCATCTTGGTCTGGACCATAGGTTTCTCTAAAAGCTGCTTCAGAGAGATAGTCGTCACTGGAACTGGCTGAATCATCCAGAGCATTTAATTCAGAAGCATCGATGGCCATGGTATCCGCGGTAAATTGAGGACGATCTTCTGT
>NZ_JASONN010000628.1:0-233 GCF_030217285.1 Pauljensenia sp. UMB3104
GGCTCCCCGGCGGTGGAGGTTCGAATTCTACGGACATCGCCTCGATGAAGAACATCCCCGAAGGCATCAAGCGCGACCTCATCAGCCAGATGAACTCCGCCTCCGGCGCCGAGAAGAACAAGATCGTCGAAAAAGCCAACGCCCTGAACAACATGGTCGGCGCGCAGCTAATCGGTCAGAGCGATGGCATCTTCGAAGAACCGTTCAAGCTGGAAGAAAACGGAACGATTTCC
>NZ_JASONN010000629.1:0-233 GCF_030217285.1 Pauljensenia sp. UMB3104
TTAAACGTTCCTTACAGCCATTCGGTGGTATTCGGATGAGTGAACAAGCTGCTAAATCTTATGGCTATGAAGTTGACTCTGAAATTTCTCATATCTTCCGTGATTGGCGTAAGACCCACAACCAAGGGGTATTCGATGCTTACACACCTGAAATGCGTAAAGCTCGTCACAACAAGATCATCACTGGTTTGCCAGATGCTTATGGTCGTGGTCGGATCATCGGTGACTACCGT
>NZ_JASONN010000630.1:0-233 GCF_030217285.1 Pauljensenia sp. UMB3104
TAGTGGGCGGTAAAGTCTTGCCATTTGTTATAGTGTTTGGCTGGGATCTTCACTCTTTCTCGGTCAGGATCCTGTAATAACCGCAGGCGCTCGCTATAGGGAATGAGGCCCGATTCAGTCAGGTAAATCACTTGCTGGCGGCGGCTTAGCTTGTTAAACATCTTATCAACTCCTTCATTCATATATAAACGAAAGAGAGCCCAGTTCATCAAGTGATTTATTCATTAAATAAA
>NZ_JASONN010000631.1:0-233 GCF_030217285.1 Pauljensenia sp. UMB3104
ATGGATAGCGACGCTCGCGTCGGAATGGTCCCGGCGATACCGGGATACCAGTGGATTCGCCCCCTGGGGGCGGGTGGTTTCGCGGACGTGTTCCTGTGCCGTCAGGAGCTGCCCAGCCGCGAGGTGGCTGTCAAGGTCGCCCGCCGGGACCGCGGGGCGGACGGCGAGGCCGGGATTGCCCGCGAGGCGGACGTCATGGCTCTCGTGTCGGGTCACCCGGCTGTCGCTCAGCT
>NZ_JASONN010000632.1:0-233 GCF_030217285.1 Pauljensenia sp. UMB3104
TTAACCGTCGAGGTCGACAGTCTTACGCCTTCTTCGGACTCGGCGGCGATGATGAGCCGTTTGCCTTTCGCCTCGGCAAGTTCAGGTTTGACGTTCCGGTTCCCGCCAATGGTGAGCACGTCGGCGGACATGTTGCCCGCATACGTGCCGAGCACTCTCGCGATCGTGTTCCAGAACGTGGACTTGCCGTTGCGGCCGTCCCCGTAGGCGATTACAAGCGCTTCGACCATGAC
>NZ_JASONN010000633.1:0-232 GCF_030217285.1 Pauljensenia sp. UMB3104
TGCTCCTGCCTGCTTGGCACTCCTACGATTGCGTGTCACTAGTGGTGTCCTTTCGTGTTGATAATCGTGGTGGCGATGGTAGCGAGGAGCCGTGTGACGCTGGCTCCTTCGGTGTGGATGTGGGCTTCGACGTGATGATCACTGCCGGGGGTGAGCTGGTCGAGCGTGACGGCTTTGCTGGTGAGCACCTTGTGGATGACTGGGTCGAGCGTGCCCTGCGCGATCAGTGTGG
>NZ_JASONN010000634.1:0-232 GCF_030217285.1 Pauljensenia sp. UMB3104
GGTCTGGGGTCACGCGCCCAAAGCCCAACTGACGTTCAGTTGAGGCCGCGGATCCTGCCCGTGAGGGTCAGGCGCCAGTTCGCGATCACGACGACGAGGGGAATGATTCCCAACAGCCAGAGGGACGGGGGCATGGGACCGGTGACTCCGGCCTTGTGAATGAGGGTCAGCGGCAGCCAGGCAGCCGGGACGGCGACGGTAAGGGCGCCCACGAACGACGCGATGGCGACTC
>NZ_JASONN010000635.1:0-232 GCF_030217285.1 Pauljensenia sp. UMB3104
CACACCTCCTCTTTTAAAGAAAATCCAGCAGTTTCAAGAAATACTGCTGGATTGGCGAGAGTTTGCAAAAATAAATTCGCTCTATGATTTGCTTTGGAAAATTTATCAAGACCGCTTTTATTATGACTATGTAGGAGCCCTACCAAATGGAGCAGGGCGTCAAGCGAATCTCTACGCTCTTACTTTGCGAGCAAATGACTACGAAAAGATGAGTTTTAAGGGCTTGTCGCGT
>NZ_JASONN010000636.1:0-232 GCF_030217285.1 Pauljensenia sp. UMB3104
TCCAGGTTTTTGTTGCTCTCACGCAGGGTGTCACCCTCGGGAGCAAGGTCGCGATCGTGGAAGCAGAAGTACTGCACACCGAGCTTGGTGTAGAAGTCGAATGCGTAGTCCACTTTTGCCAGTGCCAGTTCCATCGGATCGGTATAGCGGTCGAAGGGACGCTGAGCGGTTCCATCTCCGAACGGGTCAACCAAGCGCTGGTTGAATGTGTGCCAGTATGCCACGCCAAAAC
>NZ_JASONN010000637.1:0-232 GCF_030217285.1 Pauljensenia sp. UMB3104
GATGATCCCGTCATCATTTTCGATGACTTCACTACAGCATCAAAGTGGGTAGATTTTCCCTTCAAATTGAAGTCTTCGGCAGCAAAAATCCTTACTGCCGCAGATCCGAGTGTTGCTGATATACGATTTTTGTATTTTTTAATGCAGACGATCAAATACCAAGTCGGCTCGCATGCGCGGCATTGGATTGCTGTCTATTCAAAGATGCCTGTTTGCTGTCCCCCGCTGGAAG
>NZ_JASONN010000638.1:0-232 GCF_030217285.1 Pauljensenia sp. UMB3104
GCTCGCCACTGCGTCGCTTGCCTCAATGAAGCCCGGCGCCTACGACTACGCGTATCCGACGAAGATTTTATCGTCCCTTTCAGCGGGAACTCCTGTTATTTTTGCTGGTCCCGGGCAGGCTGCACTCGACGTGGCGGAAGCAAACCTGGGGTGCGCAGTTGATGTAGATGTCGATGCGGTGTGTGATGCGATGGTTGAGCTGTCAACTCTTGATGACAATGATCCGCGCTGT
>NZ_JASONN010000639.1:0-232 GCF_030217285.1 Pauljensenia sp. UMB3104
GCTCCCAGTGGCGCATGAGCCACCACCATGACAGGCGCTTTCCCGCTGGTTCGGCGACCGGTTTAAGGTCGTCTGGCACACGGTAGTCGGCGTAAATGGGGGTGCCATCTTCGCCGGTGCCAATCGGGTCACCTACGCCGTACGGTTGCCAGTCTTGGAGCGTTTCGAGCCTTTTGGGCGTGGCTTGGCTTCTGGTTCCCCGTTAGCTCCCATGAGCTGTTTGACGAACAGT
>NZ_JASONN010000640.1:0-232 GCF_030217285.1 Pauljensenia sp. UMB3104
CGTCCATGCAGTAGATCCTCGGTTGCCTGTGGCATTGCACCAAGTAAAACACCCGCAGGAATCGTTTCCTCCGGCTGTCCGTTCACATAACGCTGGGCTGTAATCCGACCAGAAACACCGGGTTCAACCCCATCGCCTTCAACCAGCCACGACATGACAGCAACCGCCCCATATTTGGACAGGCGTGAAACAACGCGGGCGGCCTCGTCGATGGGAGCGGGCATGGGACGCT
>NZ_JASONN010000641.1:0-232 GCF_030217285.1 Pauljensenia sp. UMB3104
CGCTCGACCCTGGGTTCCCTGCGTGACGTCACCCGCCTGAAGGCTTCGGCCGATGAGGGTGAGCTCGCATGGAAGCTCATCCTGGAGCGCCACATCTTCGACCTTGAGGCCGAGCTCAACTGGCTCGACCACATCGAGTCCGGTGCGGTCTCCGAGGCCGCGCGTCGTGCCGCCTTCGCTGCCGCGAAGGGTCGCTCGATGAGCTGGGCTCAGGCTGAGGTCAGCATTTCGG
>NZ_JASONN010000642.1:0-232 GCF_030217285.1 Pauljensenia sp. UMB3104
TCTTGACGGCATTCGCATCTGCCGTGTCGAGGGTGAGTCTCTGGTGACCAGCGTTATCCCCAGGGATAATCTCCTAGAGGCCAAACAGTTGCCGGATATCCCGCCTCGAGGGATCTGCTACCTTCTCGATGAAGACCACGGGAACCTAAACCGCGTTTACACGGGCCAGACAACTCAAGGCGTGACCCTCGAAGACAATCTCGAATTCAATTCTCCCAGTGCCACTGCCGTA
>NZ_JASONN010000643.1:0-231 GCF_030217285.1 Pauljensenia sp. UMB3104
GAGCGTAGTCGAGCAGGTCCACGAAGCGGCCGGCACCGACGGTCTGCAGGAAGTCCTCGATCTGGCTGAACACGTGCATGGCGTCGACCATCAGCCACAGGATGATCGTGGCGACGACCATCGCGATGCCCAGGGCGACCGACAGGAGGAAGGAGACCTTCATGACGGTCCACGCGTCGATACGCGCGATTGCCAGGTCAACTCGGCGGGGAGCGTCGCTGCGGGCGCTCG
>NZ_JASONN010000644.1:0-231 GCF_030217285.1 Pauljensenia sp. UMB3104
CACCACTATTGGACACTTTCACGATTTTCTTGACCACGCGGGCAGTAGCACGGATACCTGTCGCATCATCGGTAGCGGTCACAGTGTCGCCCACATCAATGTCAGCGGCGTCCCCGATGATCTCCAGATCAACGCTAGTCGCGCCGCCAGCCAACTCTGCGAGTTTCTTCTCCACGCCAGCAGTCAGTTCTGCGCCGCTCTTGTTCGACAGTTCGTAGGGTGCTTGCACTT
>NZ_JASONN010000645.1:0-231 GCF_030217285.1 Pauljensenia sp. UMB3104
TCTTGTTTGTTGGAACAACGCTGTTTTCTGTCTAAGGAAGGTGAAGGAGCCTTATGCGTATTGGTGTCCCTACAGAAGTTAAAAACAATGAATACCGCGTGTCTGTGACGCCTGCCGGTGCTGCCGCCCTGATTCAGGACGGACACGAAGTGCTAATCCAGAAGGGGGCCGGTGAAGGATCCGCCTATCCCGATTCGCTCTATGAAGAGGTTGGCGCAAAGATTATTGACG
>NZ_JASONN010000061.1:0-536 GCF_030217285.1 Pauljensenia sp. UMB3104
TGAGCGTCGTCTTGCCAGCCCTGTTCGGCCCGATGAGGCCGACAAGCTCGCCCTCGTCGACTCGAAGGGACACATCCTCAAGGATCGTCCGCCCGCCAAGGTCGACGCGCAGGCTGGACACCTCCAGTGCGCGACTCATCGCTGAGACCCCCGGTCGTCGGCATCATCGGATGCTTCCGGCTTCGGCTCGACGGAGCCGGAAGTCCCATCCTCGACGATCCTCTCAGCGACCCGCTCGCGCTCGTGGCTGCGGCGACGGGCGACGAGGACGAGAGCGACAAGGACGAGGGTTGTGGCGCCGAGCCCCGCGGCGATCCACAGCGGGAGAACGGTCGAGCGGTCGACGGCCGACGGCGAGTCAACGGGAGCGGGCGACTCAGGGGCGTTCGAGACGCTCCACTGGGCTTCGAGTGCCTTCTGCGCGTCGGCGGCGTCCCCGACGGCAAAGCGGAGGACGCGAGTGTCCTCGACAGTGGTGCCGTCGGTGAGCTGGGCCTGGATGCTGAGGCGGATAAGGTGGATCCCCGGTTGCGTGA
>NZ_JASONN010000646.1:0-231 GCF_030217285.1 Pauljensenia sp. UMB3104
GATCAGCGCCGTGGTCTTCGACCGCGGTGGCAACCAGTACCACGGTCGCGTTGCAGCTGTCGCCGAAGGTGCGCGCGAAGCTGGACTCGATTTCTAACGGCTGAGGAAAGGCAGAGGAAAATGGCTGCAGAGCAGCAGGATCCGGCCCAGAACGGCCGGGAAAATCGCAACGAAGGTCGTCGCGGACGCCGCGATAACCGTCGTGATAACCGCCGTGACAATCGTCGCGGT
>NZ_JASONN010000647.1:0-231 GCF_030217285.1 Pauljensenia sp. UMB3104
GTGAACGGTAGTGTGGTGTCGATGGGTTGCCCGCAGATCCAGCAGGGTAGGCGTTCGAGTCTTACGCGGCGTTTGAGGGCGTGGGCGCGGCGAACGTACTCGCGGTTGTTGCGGCCCATCTTCTCAGGCATTATCTTTTTCCTTCGGTGTGGGGTGTTGGTTGGAGTAGGACGCGTTGGAATTTGGCGTGCCCGCCTGTGGTGGGTTTGATGATGTCTAGGATGCGCCAGC
>NZ_JASONN010000648.1:0-231 GCF_030217285.1 Pauljensenia sp. UMB3104
GGCCTTCCCAACGTTTAATAAACGCCTGGGCATTTTTCTTTTGTTCTTTTAAATTTATCAAAATGAAATCCTCACTTCCAGAACTTCCACCATCTCTTAGTCTTCTGTTCAATCAACAACTGATTATCTTTCTGAGTTGCCAAAATAATCGTGTGCAGCTGATCAATTTGCTTCTTGTAATCATCTATTTGACTTTTTAGGTCCGATATACGCTCATCTTTTTCTTGTATT
>NZ_JASONN010000649.1:0-231 GCF_030217285.1 Pauljensenia sp. UMB3104
CCTCGCCACTGGTCGCCAAATCGAGACCGGCAAGCATGTGAAGCATGGTCGACTTACCTGAGCCCGACGGACCCATAATGGCGGTGAAGGTGTGCTCGTAAAAGTCGACGCTGACGTCGTCAAGCGCTGCGACGCGCGTATCATCCTGACCGTAAATCTTGGATACGTGATCAAGCGCGACAACGGGCGCGGACGACGAAACGGATGAGACTGACTGAGATTGTGAAAGTG
>NZ_JASONN010000650.1:0-231 GCF_030217285.1 Pauljensenia sp. UMB3104
CGTCCACAACCGGAATTGCTTGTCCGCCTGCTTGTTCAATCGCTGCTTTTTGTGCTGCTAATTTTGCCAAGCGTTCTGCTTCCAATTGAGCCTGATATGTTTTTACAAGCTTAGCGTGTTGAGCGACCACTTCTGCTTGAGTTGCTTTTAACACTTGCAATTTTGCTTCTTCTTTCTCAAGCAAACCTTTCTTTTCTGCTAAAGTTTGTTTAGCTGTCAATAAGTTTTGTT
>NZ_JASONN010000651.1:0-231 GCF_030217285.1 Pauljensenia sp. UMB3104
GGGCAATGTTGTTGTGGATGGTGTCGCGAATAAGCTGTGCATCTTGCAGGACAAATGCGACCGTCGAATACAACACATCCTGGGAAATGCTCTTTAGATCAACCCTGCCGATGGTGATCATGCCAGCGTCCGGGTCATCGAAGCGGGCCATCAAACTCGCCAACGTCGACGTCCCCGCACCCGACGGACCAACCAGCGCGGTCACCGTGCCTGCCGGAACGCTCAGGCTCA
>NZ_JASONN010000652.1:0-231 GCF_030217285.1 Pauljensenia sp. UMB3104
GCATGGGCTCGAGCGTTGAATGCGTGGAACCCCAGGAACGATGCGCCGATGATGACAACAGCAGCAATAACGGCGCCGACCCACTGGCCGATGCTGGAGGGTTTGGTGGTCATGGTGCATCACTCGCTTAGTGCCCTTGGCTTTCTTCCCAGGTGTCGGTGTTGCTGATGAGGAGGTGGTTGAGGCGGAATGGGCCCGTTGTTTCTTTTGTTGTGACGAGGCCGTTGATGG
>NZ_JASONN010000653.1:0-231 GCF_030217285.1 Pauljensenia sp. UMB3104
CGAGCAGGAGCAAAACCGAGTGATACACGAGGACAAAGCCCTCATTCGCGCGAGAATCCGCACACAACGGAGTCAGCGTCGGGTCTGCACTTCCGCCGATCAGCGTGCGCGTGAACGCGCTCAGTTGGCTGCGTTGTGGCCCGAGGTGCTGGCAGATTTCGGGTTTTCTTCCGCCTCTGTATCCTCTGCGCCAGTTGACGAGACCGCGCTTACCTCTGTGTCCTCTCCCCC
>NZ_JASONN010000654.1:0-230 GCF_030217285.1 Pauljensenia sp. UMB3104
GGGGTGAGCAGGCAAGATCTGGTGTGTAACATCCTGCGAGCCTTGTACAGGGGATCCGTGGCCCGCCCGCGCCGATGGTGAAGTTCTTGCTGAATGCGCCTGCGGCACTCATCGAGAGCATCACCGGCCAGGCGCACAACGTGGAAAGGATCCATGACCGCCCTCGCGTCTGGGAGCTCTTCGGCGGCGGCGCTCTTAAAGCCGGTGAATCCATCCATCGCGACGATCTC
>NZ_JASONN010000655.1:0-230 GCF_030217285.1 Pauljensenia sp. UMB3104
CGGCCGGGCATATGCCGAACTCCCTCAACATCCCCCACACCCAGCTGCGCGACCGCCTCGATGAGGTTCAGGCTTGGGTCGACGAGAGCGTCGGCCACCAGCCCTTCGTCGTCATGTGCGCCGCAGGCGTGCGCTCCTGGATCGGCTACCGCATCGTGCGCCACGCGGGCTTCAACGTCACCATGCTGTCGGGCGGCATCCAGACGCTGCGCGCGTGGCTCGGCGAGAGG
>NZ_JASONN010000062.1:0-532 GCF_030217285.1 Pauljensenia sp. UMB3104
CCACCCAAGCAAGCCCCTGGTTGTCCACAGCCGACGGCCGCGCCGTCGGGACGCTGTGGACAACCAGGGGCGAAGACATACGGGGAGCCCCCCGCCCGAGAGGGCGGGGGGCGGGTCGGTTGCTACTACATCTGATCGTCACGTAGTTCGGATAGGCCCCAGGTGTCGTCCTCGTCGATCTGGCCGGTCCAGCGGTAGGGGTTTTCCTTGCGGTACTTCAGGAAATCACCTATCGGGTCTTTGGTCTCACCGCGAATGAAGCTGAGGTACTGAATATCGCTCAGTTTGTCGCACTTGCATTCGAGTACTTCGATGAGCTTGCACAACATGCGGATGAGCATTGTGCGGGTGAAACCGAACTTGCAACTGCACCACGGAGCGTACTTGCTTGGTTTGTCGCAGTAGTAGAGGATGTCGTCGTGGTTCCGTCTCATGTGCTTGATGCTTGGCATTGGTCTTTCCTTTCGGTGAGCGTTTGGCGGTAGGTTTGGTGCCGCCTTCCCCCTGTCTGGGGTGCTCCCTAGGTGGGGCG
>NZ_JASONN010000656.1:0-230 GCF_030217285.1 Pauljensenia sp. UMB3104
TGTCCGGTGGACTTGTCGCACTGCTCGACGATATCGCGACCCTCGCGAAGGTCACGGCCTCGTCGATCGACGACGTCGCGGCCAACGCGGTCAAGGCCTCCTCGAAGGCGGTGGGCGTGGTCATCGACGACACCGCGGTGACGCCCCAGTACGTGTCGGGCCTGAGCCCGTCGCGCGAGCTGCCCATCATCGGCAAGATCACGCGCGGCTCCCTCATCAACAAGCTGTTC
>NZ_JASONN010000657.1:0-230 GCF_030217285.1 Pauljensenia sp. UMB3104
TATCCCGTATACGGAATGTGTGTCTACCGCAGAACAGGTTAAGCCCTCAGATATCACCGTGCAATGGCTTGGTCTCATCGGCGAAGAAGTGGACCCTGCTTCTCCCGAGGTTGCGGCGGTTCACTTTCGCATCGCAGCTGGAGGGAAGATCATCCTCGAGCGCACCGAGTCCTACCTTGAGGAAGTGTTTCATTTACTTGGAAAGATCACCTAACGGGATGATCTAGTTG
>NZ_JASONN010000658.1:0-230 GCF_030217285.1 Pauljensenia sp. UMB3104
TGGACACATTTCCGAAGAACGTGTTCAAGCCGCTCTTGTTGGTCTGCATCGCTATTCGCCCGAGGTTCGTTTTATGGGGTCATACCCGCGCGTTGACGGAATGAAAGCACATGTTCTGCGTGGAACCAGCGATGAGGATTTCCATGCGGGTCGCGCATGGGTGGCGTCAATTCTTCAGGGTGGAAATGGCGTTGACGTTCCGGATTACCCGGTTGTGCCGTCGTGGCCGT
>NZ_JASONN010000659.1:0-230 GCF_030217285.1 Pauljensenia sp. UMB3104
ATGTTCGCCATCCCCACCGCGGAAATCCTCAATATTAGCCCCTGGCCGATTGTGCTCATCGCCGGCGGTCTCATGACCGCCTCCGCCTACTACGGCATCAAGGCCATCGAGATCGTCTCCTTCATCTCCGTGCCGCTCATCGCCGGGCTGGGCACCTACTCGATGGTGACCGCCACGGTGGACGGCGGCGGCCTCACCCGCATCTTCGCCAACACCAGCGGCATGCCGGT
>NZ_JASONN010000660.1:0-230 GCF_030217285.1 Pauljensenia sp. UMB3104
CTCAAACGCGGAGCGGTGCATCCTGAACGCACCGAAGCTAATGATCGCGTGGTCGCTGCACTGACCCAGGTGTTCACTGATTTCGGGGTGGACGCGCAGGTGGTTGGCTTTTCGCGCGGACCGACGGTCACCCAGTACGAAGTTGAATTGGGGCCGGGCGTCAAGGTCGAGCGCATCACCCAGCTCTCGAAGAATATTGCCTACGCGGTGGCGAGTGCCGATGTGCGTAT
>NZ_JASONN010000661.1:0-230 GCF_030217285.1 Pauljensenia sp. UMB3104
GACCACGATCGTCGTGCCGTCATCTGCCGGCTGCGAGCGCTCCAGATCAGCGACGTAGTCGTAGGAGCCGGAGAAGTCAGTCGACGTCGGCAGGTACTGGGGCAGGTCAGCGAGCGTCACGTTGTAGACCCGCTTGCCACCCTCGACGGAGTACTCCATGTCGGGCGTGATCGCCACGCCGTCCGCCTTGGAAACCCAGTAGCGGTTGATCGTGCCGTGAGCGCCACGCT
>NZ_JASONN010000662.1:0-230 GCF_030217285.1 Pauljensenia sp. UMB3104
TGTCAGTGGCACGCGATTTATCACTGACACAGAAAGACCAATAAGGAGGAAACAAACTTATGGCAAAAATTGCAAGTATTATGACCGACCTCTTCGAAGATTCTGAATACACCTCACCAAAAGAAGCGCTCGAAGCAGCGGGTCACCAAGTCGTTCCTGTCGGTTTAGAAAAAGGCGCTACTGTGACTGGTAAAAGTGATGGTACCGAAGTCGAAATTGAAGTTGGCATT
>NZ_JASONN010000663.1:0-230 GCF_030217285.1 Pauljensenia sp. UMB3104
TTGCCGGTCGCGTGATGCTTGCTCGCAACGGTGGCAAGCTCTGCTTCGCAACCCTGATGGATGGCGCCGGCAACCGTATTCAGGTCATGCTGTCGGCCGCAGAGGTCGGTTTGGATTCGCTGGCTCAGTACAAGACCGACGTGGACCTTGGTGACCACCTGTTCGTGCACGGTCGCGTCATTTCCTCGCGTCGTGGCGAACTGTCGATCATGGCATGCCCTGGCACCGCG
>NZ_JASONN010000664.1:0-230 GCF_030217285.1 Pauljensenia sp. UMB3104
GGTATCGGTAGCGTTCGTGGCTAGGCGGAGTTCTTCGATGGATCGACGAACGTCAGGTGATGCGTCGGCGAATTCGTCGATTGCTTCGGGGCGGATGTAGATGGGGTTCAGCCAACGGCGCGAAACCGGTAGGTACGGTGAGTTTTCCATCGGCGTGATCGGGCTGGACGCATGGATGGGGTTGATGAGCAGGAAGTCTGCTCCCCTGTCGGCGCATACTGACGCGAGAT
>NZ_JASONN010000665.1:0-229 GCF_030217285.1 Pauljensenia sp. UMB3104
TCATTATTTGGGAAACCGTTTACTTTTTATTGGTGAGTGCGTGGGGTTGCCTTCCGCATGAAACAGCTGCTTGGCTGCTATGTGAGGGGGTCAAAGTTAGACTCGAGGAGTGAAAAACGCGATCATTTTTACCGTCGGATTCTTTGCGCTCGACTTCGTGCTCTACTGGGTGGTCATGTCGATTGCCATGGGGCAGGGCATGTTCGCCTTGAAAGCTAGAGTGCTGATT
>NZ_JASONN010000063.1:0-530 GCF_030217285.1 Pauljensenia sp. UMB3104
TCAGAAACGAGGGCGAGATCTTCACCGTTAACTGTCATTGTGTTTGCCCACCCGTAAACAAGTGAGTGCGTTGCCCCTGTGCGTGTGGCCATTTCTGCGTACGTGTCCATGTGCCACCGTCTACCGGCCTTGTCAGTGAATCCGCTTATCCCATGGCGGGCGAAACTGTTTAGTGCGCCCTGTGTGGCTTTCAGCCGGGTTTCCGCCCCGGTAGTAACACTGGCTACTGGGCGGGAGATAATCCGCTGATACACGTCAACCGCCTCACGTAAAGCTATTGGTGGGATCTGCGAAAGATGGGCGATCAGGTCAGCGGCTATGGTTTCTACGGCTGCCGCCTGCACGGTAGGGAATATTGTGGGGTAGCCGGCTTTGGCAAGGTCTTTCACGGCCTGGCCCTGCCCTGCATCCCTAGCCATGTTGAGGACTTCCTGTGCACGCCGTATTACCCGCTGCCAGCCCCTACCAAGTTGGCGTTCCAGTTCGGCTCTTACTGTGGCGACCTTCGCTAGCCGGGCCACATCCGTGGA
>NZ_JASONN010000666.1:0-229 GCF_030217285.1 Pauljensenia sp. UMB3104
ATCCGTCCATCGATATTTCGGACGTCGCGGCCCGCTGGACCCGCGAAACGAGTGCCCCTGCCTCGGCGAAGGTTGTTGGCCTGGTGCGGGTGGAGCAGGGGTGAGGTAGTACGTCCATCGAATCCGGATTGAGCTGGGCGCACGGCGGTTGAGTATATCGAGGGTTGAGCCTTCGGTGCTGCGTTCTTGTGTGTCTGTTGCGGTCAGATGCGACGTCCGTGCTGAAGGT
>NZ_JASONN010000667.1:0-229 GCF_030217285.1 Pauljensenia sp. UMB3104
TGCAGGCACAGGGATTCTACGAACGCCTCGGATATGTGTCACACGGCGACGACACATTCTGGGATGCAGGAATTGAGCATCGTCACCTCGCTCAGCTCATCGAGGGCACTGCAGAACCATTAAGATGACACGTATGGCCACCCGTGACAGTTTCGTTCATCTTCACAACCACTCCGAATACTCCATGCTGGACGGCGCAGCGAAAATCGCGCCGATGGTTCAGGAAGCT
>NZ_JASONN010000668.1:0-229 GCF_030217285.1 Pauljensenia sp. UMB3104
CTCCTATCTGCCGTCGCTGCGCGATCACCTGCCCACTGTGGGCGGAGTGCGTGCCCTCGTCGGCGATGCACGCGGCGGGGCCGGCGCGGACGACCCGCGGGTGGTGGCTGCCTGTCGATCACTACGCGCGTCCCTCATCGTGGACGCGGGACGATGGGACGCGCGAGCTGCTCGCTGTGCGTCCGTCATTCACGCCGACGCTCTCGTCCTGCTCACGCGCGCGGACCTG
>NZ_JASONN010000669.1:0-229 GCF_030217285.1 Pauljensenia sp. UMB3104
GTGAACCAGTCGCGCAGCGATCGGCCGATCTCCTCGCCCACACCTTCGACGGCAGAAAGCTCCTCGACCGAGGCGGCGCGCAGAGCATCCATCGATAGGAATTTCTCTGCGAGCGCGCGGGCCGCCGTCGGGCCGACGTGGCGGATGGACAGGGCGACAAGGACGCGCGCCAGGGGCTGGTTCTTGGCCTTGTCCAGCTCGGCAAGCATCTTCTCGGTGCCCTTAGAGG
>NZ_JASONN010000670.1:0-229 GCF_030217285.1 Pauljensenia sp. UMB3104
GTCGAGCGAACCGACGAAGTGCTTGCACTTCTGACGTTAGCGGCGGACGGGTGAGTAACACGTAAGGAACCTACCGATAAGCGGGGGACAACATCCGGAAACGGGTGCTTATACCGCATAGGAAACACCACCTCATGGTTGTGTTTGGAAAGACGGCTTTGCTGTCACTTATCGATGGCCTTGCGGTGCATTAGCTCGTTGGTGGGGTAACGGCCTACCAAGGCAATGA
>NZ_JASONN010000671.1:0-229 GCF_030217285.1 Pauljensenia sp. UMB3104
ACTTGAGAGATTGCGACGAGGTGCTTGTAGCCCACACCCGAGGTCGGCTCGTCAAAGATGTAGACATTTTTGTTCGCTGCAAGTGCTGTGGCGATGACCAGGCGTTGGCGCTGCCCGCCAGACAGCGCTTGCGGATGATCGGACTTGTGCTCCGCAAGATCGAGTTCTTCAAGGATCGCCTGGGCGTCGATGTGTTGTTTTTCGGCTCTCGTTATCCCGAGCGTGACTT
>NZ_JASONN010000672.1:0-229 GCF_030217285.1 Pauljensenia sp. UMB3104
CGACATGAAGTAGGCGTCGTCTCTACATCACAAATCGTCACGTCAGCATCCACCACGGACTTATCGGAGCGCCCGTAGGTCACCACGCGAATACCCAGCTCACGCGCCGACTCGCTCAGGCGGGCAGTCCCCGCGTCTTCAGCGCAACACACCAAAAGACCACCCGGAACCAGACACTTTGCGTAGTCAACGAAAATAGATTCGAACGCTTCGCGCGTCCCATAGCGAT
>NZ_JASONN010000673.1:0-229 GCF_030217285.1 Pauljensenia sp. UMB3104
TCGACGGGCGACCAGTTCCACGTTCACGCTGAGCAACCGGGATGAACAATCTGGGACGAGGGGGAGTGAGGTCCTCGTAGCAGACGCGCGCTTGAGGGGCACCAACGCGTTTGACCAGCAGTTTCGTTACCGTCAGTATCTGGTCGAAACCGTCGACTCGTAGGCGGACCTCGTCGCCCACCTTCACTTTTTGAGCGGCTTTTGCGCTGTCACCGTTGACTTTCACATG
>NZ_JASONN010000674.1:0-229 GCF_030217285.1 Pauljensenia sp. UMB3104
TCAGTCAAAAATACCGAGCTTCTCACTGCGCATCGTCAGCTTCGCTCACGGTTCACGACCCTTTCGCATATTTAGGAAGATTCTCTTTCCTCTCACATGGTTGACGAGCTTTTAGAAGAACTCAGCACCATTGTGGAAGCTCTCAGTGCCAAGAAAGCAACTCTTGAGAACCTCACGTCACTCGAGCAAGAACTCAGTAATGAACGCGAAGAACAAGAGGCATTAACAG
>NZ_JASONN010000675.1:0-229 GCF_030217285.1 Pauljensenia sp. UMB3104
GCCATGTTCGGGATCAACGGAGCTGAATTCGTCATTCTTTTACTACTGGCGGCGTTGCTGCTGGGACCCCGATCGGTGGCACAGGCTCTGCATGGTTTGAAAAAGGCTCTGACAATGTTTCGGCAGTGGTCGGCCCGGCTTCGAGCCGTCGCGTTAAGCGAATCATCTGCATTGACGCCTCAGGATCTGAAGAATCTGCAGATGTTACGCGAATTTGACCTGTCGCAGT
>NZ_JASONN010000064.1:0-514 GCF_030217285.1 Pauljensenia sp. UMB3104
TTGGCTTCGCGTTCTTCTTTGGCTTCTTCTTTGCTACGGCTGGCCATGATTAGTTGCCTACCTTGCCACTTTGAGCTTCAAGAGCATCGAGGCGTTGTGAGAGCTGTTCGATCTGGTCTTGCTGGGCTTCGACCTGCTCGATGAGGGTTTCTACGAGTTCTAGCGTGGTGTATTGGTTTTCCATTTGAATCTCCTGGTTAGTTGTTCGCGCGTTCTAGGTGCCTTACAGCGCGTTTTTGGGGTATGTCTGCGCGTTGGGGTGCTAGTCATTGCATGTCTCGCGCCATCGAGTGGCGGTATGTGTCGCCGTTCGAGTATGTGATGAGGCACTCCTCCAGCCGGTCGAGGTGTCCGGTTCGGTGGCGAGCGATGCCCAACGAAGAGAAGCATTTTCGGCAGGTGTGGCAGTAGCACTCGCGCTTCTGCGTTCTTGTCGTGCGTGTCTCGCGTGGGGTCGCCCGGTCGAGTGTGTGGGTCATGGGGGTTCCCCCTTGGTCAGGCGAAGTAGGGGTCG
>NZ_JASONN010000676.1:0-228 GCF_030217285.1 Pauljensenia sp. UMB3104
CCCACAACTAAAGCTGCGTTAAAGGCTGCCAGACTGACGGACTCCGGGCCCCTATCGCTGCTTGCACCGAAGACGATGGCGAAGAGTGCGTTGAGTGCATACTGCGCGGCGATGCCGCCGAGGCAGGAAAGGACTGCAGGCCAGATACTGACCATGCCGAGGCGCCAGGCGCTGGGGGTGCGGGAGACGGTGGTTGCGGTGCTCATTGGTCGTTCTCCTGGATGAGGT
>NZ_JASONN010000677.1:0-228 GCF_030217285.1 Pauljensenia sp. UMB3104
GTGAGCGTGATTCCGGCGGCCGCCTGCGAGGAAATTCCTTTCAGGGCCGATACGCCATGCATCAACAGCGCGAGGACGAGTGAGGCCAGGCCAGCACCGATGAACAGTCCCAGAGACAAAGCCTCATGGCTGCTCGAGACCAGCGCCGCGCCGACCACGCCGATGACGGCGCCCGGGAACGCGGCATGGGTGATTGATTCAGTGAAGAAGATGCGCTGGCTGAGTACG
>NZ_JASONN010000678.1:0-228 GCF_030217285.1 Pauljensenia sp. UMB3104
TTGTCGAGGGCCCTCAGGCAGTGCGCGAACTAGCCCTGCACCGACCGGATGCGGTGCGTGACGTGTACGTGCGCGAGGACGCATGGGACACCCACGCGGACGTTGTGGAAGCCGCCTGGCGCGCGACGCGCTGGGTGCATCGGGTGACCGCCGAGGTGTCCGTGGCCCTGTCGGGGGACTCGCAGGGCATCTGCGCGGTTGCCTCACTCGATGCGATTTCCCGTGAGA
>NZ_JASONN010000679.1:0-228 GCF_030217285.1 Pauljensenia sp. UMB3104
CACCGATCAGTGCGCCACCACCCAGCGACAGCAGCATGAACGGCAACATGTTGCTTTGGAGTGAAAAGGACATCAGCAGTCCAATGAACGCGCCCCACAATGCGCCCGACGCAGCGCCCGACGCAGCGACCTTTCCAGTCGTCAGCTTGCCGGTCACACGCTCCACCATGTGCAGGTCCGTGCCGACAATCGTGATGAACTGAACATCGAATCCCTGATCACTCAGAT
>NZ_JASONN010000680.1:0-228 GCF_030217285.1 Pauljensenia sp. UMB3104
CGAGCTTCACGGAATCTTCAATGGCGGCAATAATATCGCCGTCGGCCGCGCCGCGCGAACGCGCCGGGTCATTGGAAAAGACCTTCATGGCCATCAGCTGGGCATTGGGGGCCATGCCTTCCACCCGTCCGGTGGTGGCAAAAGTTTGCCCCTCATCCAGGCCGTTCGCCGCGGCAATACCGGCCACGTGCATGCCGTGCATGGACGAGGTGGTATCGATGATCTCGA
>NZ_JASONN010000681.1:0-228 GCF_030217285.1 Pauljensenia sp. UMB3104
GGGTAGGGGTCGGGCTTCTTGGTGCCGTAGACGACCGCGCCGAGCGTGTACAGGACGCCTCCGGCGACGATCAGACACACGACGATGGGGCCACCGCCCGCCCACAGCTGGGGTCGGTACCAGACCGCGACCCATCCGAGCGCGACGTAGACGAGGGTAGTCAGCCAGCGTGGTGCGGTGGGCCAGAAGAGGTTAAGGAGGATACCGACAACTGCTCCGCCCCAGACG
>NZ_JASONN010000682.1:0-228 GCF_030217285.1 Pauljensenia sp. UMB3104
GACCCAGGCCTCTGCCTCATGGTCGGTGACCATACCGTGGCCACCCTGCCAGATGGAGACCTTGCCTCCGCGGATGGAGGCGTCGGGAACCGAGTACTTCTCGTTGTGGTAGAACGTGTTCATCGTCCACTTTCCGTAGACGCCTTCCAGGCCCTGCACCTGCATGACGTAGGAGGACGGCTGATCACGGTAGTAGTACAGGGCGGAGGAGGCGTTCACGAGGGTGTA
>NZ_JASONN010000683.1:0-228 GCF_030217285.1 Pauljensenia sp. UMB3104
GGGCGAGCTGCCCGCTCATCCCTGGCGTTCCGTTGCGCGCCCCTGTGGACACCCAGTAGTCGGCGCAGCTCGTCGCCGCCTGGTGCGGGTCGGTGGCCAGCTGCGCGTAGAAGTAGCGGTTTCGATTGAGGAGGCGCCCCTTCGACGAGGAGGTTGGTGGTGCCGTGTTCATCGCTGTCCTTTCCGGGAAAAGACGGAGGAGAGAGAAGCGAAGGTGCCCCCGCGCGG
>NZ_JASONN010000684.1:0-227 GCF_030217285.1 Pauljensenia sp. UMB3104
GGCCAGCACATGTGGCCAGACCATGCAGTGTTGGCATGCCGCATTGTTGCTGAGGATCGGTGGTGCCAACGCTGCGGGTGTCAGGGCGTGGCTCGTGACACGGTGATCAGGCGCTTGGCGCACGAGCCTTACGGGTGGCGTCCCACGTTTTTGCACGTGAGCGTGCGCCGCTACCGGTGCCAGGAGTGCGCTCACGTGTGGCGTCAGGATATGAGCCAAGCAGCCGA
>NZ_JASONN010000685.1:0-222 GCF_030217285.1 Pauljensenia sp. UMB3104
CTCATCACGCTGGGCAGGACACTCAAACGCCGAGCCGGGGACATCCTGGCTTACTTCGACCACCCCCACACCTCCAATGGCCCTACCGAAGCCATCAACGGACGCCTCGAACACCTACGCGGCTCCGCCCTCGGGTTCCGTAACCTCACCC
Organism: Pauljensenia sp. UMB3104; assembly: GCF_030217285.1. NCBI lineage: Bacteria > Bacillati > Actinomycetota > Actinomycetes > Actinomycetales > Actinomycetaceae > Pauljensenia > Pauljensenia sp. UMB3104. Next base: position 152 of record NZ_JASONN010000685.1, read on the forward strand.
ACTACATCACCCGCTGCCTCCTCGAAACCGGCGGATTCAGACCCCAACTACACCCCCAATTATGAAGAGCC
>NZ_JASONN010000065.1:0-513 GCF_030217285.1 Pauljensenia sp. UMB3104
TCCTCGCGCGCTCAGCTCTCGCAGCACGTGCCCGACACCGACCCCACCCCTGATCGACGATTCTCGGGCGGCACTACGACCCAGAGGCCACGCGCCGACGATGGCAGACAGCATCACAAGGCTGTCGCCGCTTTCTCCACGCATGAGCACCCACGTTCGCGTTGAGTCAAGGATCTGACCCGACACGACCTGTCCGCCACGCAACGCGAGGGTAACGATGCCCGAGGCGCCAGCGAGCCGCGCCGACAGGGTCACCGACGCGCGCTCAGCATCTGTGAGTTCATCGATGAGTTCTTCGAGGTCGCGCACGCGCTGCTCATCGAAGCGCGCTTCCAGTTCGGCAATGAATGCTGACATGTCCATATCCCTACGATGCCACACTCCCACCCACAAAGCGCTCCACATCACATTTTCATATCATTTTGACAAACGTATTGACACATACTGACATGAAGCGGATAGTTAGATGCAACGAATCCGTCTCACTCGATGAAGAGTTCACCATGACTGATG
>NZ_JASONN010000686.1:0-222 GCF_030217285.1 Pauljensenia sp. UMB3104
GCGACCGCAAGCAGCGGCACGAGGGCTGTGAGTGGGAGCTTCATGGCTGTCTTTAACCTCGGTGTACTAGGCGTTGATGCCATCGCCTGTGACAATGATGAGGTTGCAGTTAGCGGAGACCGCGAACGACTGGATCTTGAACGAGCCCCATTCTGAATAGATGGCTCCTGGATCGGTACCGAGGACCTTATTTGCAACGGCTGGGTCAACGGTTGTGAAAGA
>NZ_JASONN010000687.1:0-218 GCF_030217285.1 Pauljensenia sp. UMB3104
CGCCACACGTGTTCATCCACGCCAATGACACGCACGCCTTCATACCGGGTCGGGTCGTTGATCAGTGAGCGCTCTCCTTCGGCCAGGACAGCAGTGTTAGCGGTATTCCAGGACACGCCCAGGGCCTGGGAGATACGCGCCACCGTCACATGATGAACGACCACGCCCGTCAGCGCCCAGCGCACCGCCGCACGCGAGAGCTTGGCGCGCGGATCGGC
>NZ_JASONN010000688.1:0-211 GCF_030217285.1 Pauljensenia sp. UMB3104
GTGTCGTGGCCGGGTAGGGGTCGAGGTCTTTCGATGATGGAGATTCCTACACCGTCCATCCGAAAGACCTCGACATGTCCAATACTACCTTTGATCGCCCTGACCTGAGCGCGTTCACGCGCCTGGATGACCTTGGCCTGGAAGTGACCGGCCAGCACATGTGGCCAGACCATGCAGTGTTGGCATGCCGCATTGTTGCTGAGGATCGGTG
>NZ_JASONN010000689.1:0-207 GCF_030217285.1 Pauljensenia sp. UMB3104
GGCTCTTCATAATTGGGGGTGTAGTTGGGGTTTGAATCCTCCTGTTTCGAGGAGTGCTCGGGTGATGTAGTTGGTGAGGTTGCGGAATCCGAGTGCGGATCCGCGTAGGTGTTCGAGGCGGCCGTTGATCGCTTCGGTAGGACCGTTGCTGGTGTGGGGATGATCGAAGTAGGCCAGGATGTCCCCGGCTCGGCGTTTGAGTGTCCT
>NZ_JASONN010000690.1:0-206 GCF_030217285.1 Pauljensenia sp. UMB3104
GGATTTGGCTATCGTTTGACCGCCGGGAGGCTTGGTGTGTCTGCTGAGACTGTGAGAGAGTGGCAGAAGATGTACCGCGTGATCGGGAGGGGCGGGCTTCTTGCTATGGGAGTAAAGCGGGCCAAATACGACTATGAGACCAAGGTCGCTGCGGCGAGGGCCGTGGTTGACGGTGGGATGAGTAAGCCTGAGGCGATGGTGCGTTT
>NZ_JASONN010000691.1:0-206 GCF_030217285.1 Pauljensenia sp. UMB3104
ATTGCTGTTCCGCGACTCGCACCCGTGGTGATTCCACAGGCCGCGCCGGAACCGGAACCCATCGTGGCCCCCGAACCCGAACCCGAGCCGGAACCCGTCGTCGTCCCCGAGCCCGAACCCATCGTCGCACCCGCAGCCGAGCCCGAGGCAATTCCGACGCCGACGCATATTGCTGTTCCGCGACTCGCACCCGTGGTGATTCCACA
>NZ_JASONN010000692.1:0-205 GCF_030217285.1 Pauljensenia sp. UMB3104
CGGTACATCTTCTGCCACTCTCTCACAGTCTCAGCAGACACACCAAGCCTCCCGGCGGTCAAACGATAGCCAAATCCCCTCTCAAACATCTCCACCGCCTGCTCCCGAAGCAAACGATCATGCCTCAACCCCAGATTCACAGACACGAAAAGCCTCCCATTCCCTGGACTTCAATTTCGATGTCCAAGAAACGGGAGGCAGTTCA
>NZ_JASONN010000066.1:0-502 GCF_030217285.1 Pauljensenia sp. UMB3104
TATCGGGTCTTAATGCACCTTATGAGGCTCTTCATAATTGAGGGTGTGGGGGTGGTATGCGGGGTTGGGCGTGTCGTGGCCGGGTAGAGGTCGAGGTCTTCCGATGATGGGGGTTGCGACACCGTCCATCTGAAAGACCTCGACATGTCCAATGCTACCTTTGATCGCCCTGATCTGAGCGCCTTCACGGGCCTGGATGACCTAGGACTGGAAGTGATGGGTCAACGTGTAGGAGACGATCGGACCGTCTTGGCCTGCAAGGTAGTGGGTGAGGATCGGTGGTGCCGACAGTGTGGGGGTGAGGGCGTCGTACGTGACACGGTGGTCAGGCGCTTGGCTCACGTACCCTACGGGTGGCACCCCACCATGTTGCACGTGAGCGTGCGCCGCTACCGCTGCCCAGAGTGTGCTCACGTGTGGCGTCAAAACATGAGTGCAGCGGCCGACCCGCGTGCGAAGCTCTCGCGTGCGGCGGTGCGCTGGGCGCTGGTGGGCCTGGTGG
>NZ_JASONN010000006.1:0-121855 GCF_030217285.1 Pauljensenia sp. UMB3104
GCATGCGACGCAGCGCCGGGATCGTCCCCGCCCACCTCAGTAACAGCACTCAGTGCTTGGCGACGCGAACGTGAAGCTTGTCGCCGGCCTCGACCGTCAGAGACAGCGCGAGGGTCTCAGCGGCGATCATGTCGCGCCAGGTCTCCACGTCGGCCACGTGAGCGGCGGGAACCGTCAGCGACAGGTCGATGCGATCCGCGATGTGCAGGCCCGCGTTCTTACGCTCGTCCTGAACGGCGCGCACGACGTCACGGGCGTAGCCCTCGGCCTCAAGCTCGGGGGTCAGCTCAGTATCGAGAACCACGAAGGTGCCCGACGCCAGCACGTCCGCGACCTGGCCCTCGGCGGCGTCCACGGAGGTGGACACGGAGAACATGTCACCCGTGAGCACCAGCGGCGCCCCGTCCAGCTCGACGGAGGGGAAACGGCACTCGCCGTCCGCGACCTCCCACTGCCCGGACTTCTGCGCCTTGAACAGCTGGCTCGTCAGCTTACGGACGGCCGGATCGAAAGCGCGCGGGTTCAGGGCCAGCTCGGTGCGAACGCTCAGGCCCGAGTTTTCCGGAGCGGAGAACACCACGGACTTCACGTTCACCTCGGAAGCGATCAGCTCCGCGAAGGGCTCCAGGGCCGCAAAGTGCTCGGAGACGACCTGCAGGGACGCCAGCGGCTGGCGCACGCGCAGCTGATGCGTCTTGCGCAGCGCGTGGGCAGCCGACACGATGGAGCGAACCTCATCCATGGCGGCAACCAGCTCGGGGGCATCCACGGCCTCGTCGATGACGGGGAAATCAACGAGGTGCACGGATTCCCCACCCGTCAGGCCACGCCAGATCTCCTCGCTCAGCAGCGGCAGCAGGGGCGCCGCCAGCTCCATGAGCGTCACGAGAGCCGTGTACAGCGCGTCGAAGGCGGCGGCGTCCTCGTCCCAGAAGCGCTGACGCTGGGTACGCACGTACCAGTTCGTCAGAACGTCGAGGTAGTCGCGCACCGCCTCGCACGCGCCGGCCACGTCGTAGGCGTCCAGCGCGCCGCGCACGTCCTCGGCCAGGGTACGGGTGTGGGCCAGCAGGTAGCGATCCATCTGCACCAGCGCGGCCACGGCCTCGGGCGAGGACAGATCGATGCGCTTGGCTTCGTAGCCCTCACCCTTGTTGCAGGCACCCGCGTACAGCGTGAAGAAGTAGTACGTGTTCCAGATCGGCAGCAGCACCTGGCGAACCGTATCGCGGATCGACTCTTCCTTGACGATCAGGTTGCCGCCGCGCACGACCGGGCTCGACATGAGGAACCAACGCATCGCGTCGGAGCCGTACTTGTTGAACACCTCGGCCACGTCCGGGTAGTTACGCAGCGACTTACTCATCTTCAGGCCGTCGTCACCCAGGACGATGCCGTGGGAGACGCAGGAGCGGAACGCCGGGCGATCGAAGAGCGCGGTCGCCAGGACGTGCAGCGTGTAGAACCAGCCGCGCGTCTGACCGATGTACTCGACGATGAAGTCGCCCGGGTAGTGATTCTCGAACCAGTCCTGGTTCTCGAACGGGTAGTGCACCTGCGCGAAGGGCATCGAACCGGACTCGAACCAGCAGTCGAACACGTCGGAGATACGACGCATCGTCGACTTGCCCGTCGGGTCATCCGGGTTCGGGCGCGTGAGCTGATCAATGAACGGACGGTGGAAATCCGTGACCTTCACGCCGAAGTCGGCCTCAAGCTCCGCGATGGAGCCGTAGACGTCCGTGCGCGGGTAGGCCGGATCATCCGACACCCACACGGGGATCGGCGCGCCCCAGAAGCGGTTACGCGAGATCGACCAGTCGCGGGCACCCTCCAGCCACTTGCCGAAGATGCCATCCTTGGTGTGAGCGGGGGTCCAGGTGATCTCCTGGTTGAGCTCCACCATGCGGTCGCGGATCTGGGTCACGCGGACGAACCACGAGGACACGGCCTTGTACATGAGGGGCTTGCGGCAGCGCCAGCAGTGCGGGTAGGAGTGCACGTAGGACTTCTCGCGCACCAGCACGGCGCGGATCTCGGGGGCGCGGCGCGCGATCGGGCCACCCTGCTCGCGCAGGTCGGCGACCACGTAGCGATTCGCGTCGAAGATCTGCATGCCCTCGTAGTCGGGCACCTCGGACGTGAACACGCCGCCCTCGTCGACGGGCATGACGAGGCCAATACCGTACTCCATGCAGGTCCACATATCGTCTTCACCGAATGCGGGAGCCTGGTGGACGAGGCCGGTACCGTCCGTGGTCGTCACGTAGTCGGCGGCGATGATGGACCAGCCGTTGGGGCCGGGGGCGCCGCCTTCAGCGCGACGCTCGGGGGTGTCGAAGTAGTCGTAGATCGGGTGGTAGTGGATGCCCACCAGCTCATGGCCCTGGTAGGTCGCGACGACGGTGGGGTCCTCGCCGAGTTCCTTGGCGTAGGCGGGGATCAGGTCGGTGGCAATGAGGACGCGCTCGCCGGCGAGGTTACCCTCGTGGTCGGAGGCAACCTCGACAAGCGAGTACTCGATCTGCGGGCCCACAGCGACGGCCGAGTTCGAGGGCAGCGTCCAGGGCGTGGTCGTCCAGATGAGCGCCAGCTCGGGGCGCGCCGAGTCCTCACGCAGTTTGGTTTCCAGACGCAGGCCAACCGTCACCGTGTTGTCGGTGCGGTCCTGGTACACGTCGTCGTCCATCTTGAGCTCGTGGTTGCTCAGAGGCGTGCGGTCGTTCCAGCAGTAGGGCAGGACGCGGTGACCCTGGTAGGCCAGGCCCTTGTCGTAGAGCTGCTTGAAAGCCCACAGCACGGACTCGGTGTAGGACATGTCGAGCGTCTTGTAGTCGTTCTCGAAGTCCACCCAACGGGCCTGGCGGGTGACGTACTCTTCCCATTCCTTCGTGTAGCGCAGCACGGAGGAACGGCAGGCAGCGTTGAACGCCTCGATACCGACACCACCTTCACGGGTGATCTCGGTGACATCCTCGATGCCGAGCTGACGCTGGGCCTCGAGCTCGGCGGGCAGGCCGTGCGTGTCCCAGCCGAAACGGCGCTCGACGCGGTGACCCTTCATGGTCTGGTAGCGGCCCACGACGTCCTTGACGTAGCCGGTCAGGAGGTGACCGTAGTGGGGCAGGCCGTTGGCGAAAGGCGGGCCATCGTAGAACACGAACTCGTTGGAGCCATGCTCGCCGGCGTCACGCATCTCAATGGACTTGCGGAAGGTGTCGTTGCTGGCCCAGAACGCCAGGGTGCCCTCTTCCATCGTGGGGAAGGAAGGGCTGGGGTCCACCTCGTCTTGCCGGTGGCGGGGGTAGAAGCCGTGCTTCGTCATGAGTGTCCTCGTCTCGCGCCTATACAGGGACGAGGACCGGCGTCGCCGGCACCCGCGGTACCACCCCGCTTGCCGCTCCCACACTGGGCGCGGCCGCTTCGTTGGGGCTGTGTCGGGCCCTCCCGTCCGGTTCTACTGGAGGGAACGAGGCCCAGGCTGGCTTTCGCGCTCCTCTTTCTTCCGGATGCTCCCCGGTGATACCCCGCTGGAGCGGGCCGGATCATAGCGAGAAACAAGTGTAGCGAAGAAAATGCGCGGCGCCCACCGGGCGGAACGTCTGCCTGCCCACAGCGCACCCGCGAGCGCTCGGCGACGCACGCGCAGACGATGGTCTGGTGGGCCGTGGTCGGCGCGTGACCGTGGAGGCTTGGGCCTCCTGTCCTAGAGTTGTGGGGTGAGTTCGACGGATACGAGACGCCCTGCGCGCCCCTGGGGTGCGTTCATTGGCGTACTGTTTCTCATTGCGTTGGTCGCCGTGTGGGCGGCGCAGGGGACTCTGTCTGGAACAGGTCTACCCGTCGGCCGAGCGGCAACGATCGCCGTCGGCATGACGCTGCAGGCGATTCCTTTCTTGCTCCTGGGCGTGTTCGTTGCTGAGCTCATCGAGGCTTTCGTCTCCCCCGCTCTGATCGCTCGCGTCTTTCCGACGAACCCGCTCGCTTCCGTAGCGACAGCACTCATCGTCGCTTTTTTGCTTCCGGTGTGCGATTGCTCGGCGGTACCGATCTTCCGCTCCCTGTTGCGCAAGGGTGTGCCACTCTCGGCAGCCACGACCCTCATGCTGGCTTCTCCCGCTATCAACCCGCTGGTGATTGCGTCGACCTACTACGCGTTTGGCTCGTGGTCATTGGTCGCCACGCGTATCGGACTGAGCGTTATTGTTGCTCTCTCGGTTGGTCTGTCGATGCTGGTTGCTTCTCCGCGAGCGCTGCGGGCGGATGGTGCCTTCCATGACGGCGACGCGTGCGGCTGCGCGGGTGACTGTGCGGTGCCGGATCGATCCTTCTCGGGCGTGCTGGGCGCGACGGGGCAGTCTTTTGGCAGGATTCTCCCGTATCTGCTGGGTGGCGTTGCGGCGTCGACGCTGGCTCAAGTGCTGTGGCCGGTGTCTGCTCTGCTTGCGGGGCTTCCCGCTCCCGCTGCACTGGCCCTGATGATGGGTGCCGGTTTTGCGTTGTCTCTGTGTTCATCATCTGACGCAGTGATTGCCCGTTCTCTCGCTTCGTTGGCGCCCACTGGCGCGCTGATGGGTTTCATGGTGTACGGGCCAATGATGGATGTGAAGAACGTGGCGCTCCTGGCCTCCCAGTTCCGGGGCGCGTTTGTGGTCCGCTTGTTCGTGACGGTGAGCGTGGCTGCTGCCGCCGTGATCGGCTGTGCTTGGTGGGCGGGGGTGCTGTCGTGAAGGTTGTGGATCGTCTGGCCCCGGTCGCCGAGTCCTTGTCGTTGGCTTGCCTCGGCGCTGGCTTGCTATGGCTGTCACTGTCGGGTCGCTATGCGTCGTTCGTCCCGTCTTCCGCGCGTCTCGGGATTATCGCCTCGGGAGTTTGTCTGCTCGCATGCTCGCTTGCCTTGTCCGCTCGGCTCGGCTCCAGCGACCACGAGCACACCGACAGCACTCATACTCATCGCGCCCTCTCGCGCACCCTTGTGGCGCTCCTTGCGAGTGCTCTCCTCGTTCTTCCTTTCCGAGTCTCTCCCTCGGAGTTGGCATCGACCGCATGGAACGCTCGCGCGGCCGACGCAGGCACGAGCCCCGGTGTCGACGCTGGAGACGATGGGGACGACTCTGCGTCGACTTCCACCACCCAGGGGGAGGCCTCCCCCACCGCTACTACTCCTACTACTCCGCAGAGCGGGGACGCCGCATCGGCCTCGTCGTCGGGGAAGCTGGAGCTGACGACAGATAACTTCTACGATCAGGTTGAGGAGTTGATCGCTCACGGGCGCGCGCACGACGGTGATCACATCGATCTCGTCGGTTTTGTGATGAGCCCGGAGGCGGCTCGCGCACAGGCGTCGATTCCTCGCGTGACGGAGGATGACAGTTTCGCGGTGGCCCGCATGGCCATCTGGTGCTGTGCTGCTGACGCATACCCGATTGGTTTCGTTGTTCGATGGTCCGGCCCCGCGCCCGAGGCGGATAGCTGGGTTCACGTGAGCGGTACGCTGCGCCTGCGCGGCACGAAGGCGCTCGTCATCGATGCTGATTCGGTTGAGGTGACCGATGCACCGAATCCGGAGTTCGTGGTTCAGTCGCGCTGACATGCTGAGGCGACAATCCGGGCGTCGGCTCATATCTCCAAACAGCCCCGCGCGCGGTCAGAGATACGTATACTCTCATCCATCGAATCAACAGTTACATGCCAAGGGTCGCCATGTTCCGCAACGCTCTCGCCGTCACACTCGCCTTCTCCTGCGTGCTCGCAATGAGCGCCTGCGTTCCCAAGACCACTGCGCCAGAGGCAGCACCATCCCCGGCGACCACGACGACACCTACGCCCACGACACCGAGCGCACAACCCGCCTCCCCGTCGCCGAGCACCGTAGCTCGCGACCCGCTCGAGGACAAACCGATGCACGGACTCATCATCGGGGACTCCCTCGTCGACCCCTATCACCCTCGCAGAACTGACGCACGCTTCCGAGCAATCAACCCCACCACGGGGCAGGTGGTCGCCATGCGCATTTTTCGATCGAAACCTGTCGACGAAAACGACGATTTCATCACTGGCCACGACTGCGCCTTTAACGACTGCTATTCCCGTGATTATTCGTACCACACGCGCATATGGGCCAAGAGTTTGACGTCTGCCGAGCACGTCGGATACTACGATACCGACGATAACATCACGGACGTATCTGCCATGGTGCCGCTCCTCGACAAAGACGCAGAGTATTACGATACTGCCCCAACCTTCTCAGCCGACAATTACTTCTACTTCATGCGGGAATACCTTGAAGATGACGGCACACGCTCCATGTATTATCGCGTCGCAATCGGCAGCTCAACGCCGGAACTCGTGCTCACTATCGAACCGTCAGACCCCCGAGATCGTCATCTCAATTTGCTGGCTGGAACAGATCTCACGACGGACATAGATACGGGATGGGCGCAAGGAAACGACGTGAACCACCTGTGCGCAACCATCAACTCGAGCATCTCAAAAGATAACAAGTGCTTCGACCTAGACGACCGCCTCGGAATCTTCAGCTACACCGCGACGGACGCTGCTACTCGCATCAAAGTGGAGCAGGGCTACTACTACGAGGAAAAGAGTCTCTACAAACCCTACGACGACCCGAGGAAATATCGACTGTTCGACGGCTACAGGATTATTGTCAGTCCCGACGCTCAGCAGCTCGCGTTTGTCATGTGGGACAAAACGCATACAGACTATTATCTGCACATCCTCAACGTTGATGGGACCGGCGATCACACGATCCCCGTCGTGGATGACGGTATCAACGGCTATGGTCCAGTCGCCTGGCTCGACTGATCCCACCATTCGTCGCGAGGTGAACACCGCCCCCACAATCCACGTCTATCCGAGAGCGCGTGATTGTTGAGGCGACTGGAGCGACGCACTCAGAGGTGGAGCCGTTCAGCATCGATGCCGATTCGGTTGAGGTGACCGATGCGCCGAATCCGGAGTTTGTGATTCAGTCGCGCTAAATGCACAATTAATAGTGATGCGGATCACTTAGATTGTTTATGCCCGTTACCTCTGACACAAAATGGCGCGCGTACGGTGAATGAAGCGCACACGGCAGGCGCGGGCGCACCATCTCACCTTCAAGGATGAAGACATGTCATCGACAACAACACTTACTCCCCGCGAAAAGCAAGCGAGGCGCTACGCGACGTCCCTCGCTCTGATCGCCACCCTCGGGCCCTTCTTCTACGGATTCGAAGGCATGGTCCTCAACGCCGCCATCAAGGCGGTGGGATCCACCTTCGAGCTTGGCCCAATCCTGCAGGGCGTTGCAGGCGCAGCGGGCGTCATCGGCGGCCTCATCGGCGCGCTCGCCGCGGGACGCATCTCCGACAAGATCGGCCGCAAGACCACGCTCATGTGGGTCGGCCCCTTCCTGCTCTTCGAGGCCCTCCTCGGCCCCATCTCTCCCCTCCTGGGCAGCTTCGGTTACCCCTTCCTGCTCCTGACCCGCATCGTCGGCGGCATCGGTTTTGGCGCCGCGACCACGGTCGCCCCCGGCTACGTTGCGGAGATCGCTCCCGCTGAGATCCGCGGACGTCTCATCGGCTTCCGTCAGCTCGCGATCATCCTGGGCCTGTTCTTCGCTGGCCTCATCAACACGGCGGTCGTCTCGATCACGGGCGGTGCTGCTAAGCCAGCGTTCGGCGGACTCATGACCTGGCAGGTCCTCTTCGCGTGCCTCATCATCCCGGCCCTCCTCTTCGTCATCTTCACGGCGAAGATCCCCGAGTCTCCGCGCTACCTCGTCTCCGTGGGGCGCACCAAGGAAGCCGAGCAGATCCTGGCCAAGCTGTCCGGCGAGGAAGACCCTGCTGATCGAGTCACGGCCATCACCCAGTCCCTGACGATCACGGGTGGCGCAAAGCTGTCGATCGGACAGATCCTGTCCTCCCAGTGGCGCGGCCTCGTGTTCGTCGGCATGGCGATCGCCGCATTCCAGCAGCTCACCGGCATCAACGGCGTCTTCTTCTACTCGAACTCCCTGTTCGCCGCCGTCGGCTTCACCGAGTCGATGGCCCTGGCCCAGACGCTGCTCATCACCGCGTTCAAGATCGTCGGCGTCCTATCGGGCATCATGTTGGTGGACCGCGTGGGCCGCAAGCGCATGCTCATCTACGGAGGCACGCTCATCTTCGTGTCGCTCGGCGTCGTGGCAACGGTCTTTACGATCGCCCCCACCGTCGACGGCAAGCCCGACGTCGCAGACTCCCCCGTCCTGGCATTCCTGGCGGTCGCGGCTCTGTGCACCTTCCTCCTGGGATTCACCTCCTCGTGGGGCCCCATCTTCTCCATCGTCATGGGAGAGATGTTCCCCAACTCGATTCGCGGTGGCGCCATGTCGCTCGCCTCGGGCGCCGACTTCCTCGTGAACTTCCTGGTTGTTCTCCTCTTCCCCTTCCTCATCGGCTGGTCGCCCGCCGGCACCTACTGGATCTACTGCGCCTTCGGTGTCCTCGCGGTCATCTTCACGGCGAAGTTCCTCACCGAGACCAGCGGCGCCGAACTTGAGGACATGGACAAGGTAGTCGCCCAGTAGCAGCGGCCCATCCCCTGATTTCAACGACGAAAAGGCATTGCAATGACTGACAACACGCGGGATATTCCCGATAACGTGCGCAACGTCCTGGTCATCATGACCGACCAGCACCGCACCGACACGATCGGCTGCCTGGGCAACCCACACGCGCGCACCCCCGTCATCGACGCGATGGGCGAATCGGGCTTCGCCTTCACCCACTGCTTCACCCCGACCGCGATCTGCACGCCGGCGCGCGCCTCACTGCTCACCGGCAAGCGCCCGGGCAAGCACCAGGTGCTGGCCAACCCCGAGTGGAACATCGCCTACCAGGTCTCGATCCCCGAGGGCACGTGGACGTACACGCAGGAGCTGCGTGACGCCGGCTACAACGTCGGCATCGTCGGCAAGTACCACTGCGGCTACAATCTGCCCGACAAGTTCGGCGCGGACGACGACACCTACTGGGGCGCCGAAAACCCGGTGGCCAACGAAAAGTACGTCGCCTGGCTCGAGGCCAACAACCTCCCGCCCGTGCGCGCCCACGACCTGTGGCGCGGCAAGCTGCCCGGCGGACGAGACGGCCACATCATCGCCGCGCGCCTTGACCAGCCCGAGGAAGCTACCTTCGAGCGCTTCCTGGCGGACCGTGCGATCGAGAAGCTGCGCGAGTACGCGGCCGACTGGAAGGACTCTTCTCAGCCCTTCTGCCTCGACGTGCACTTCTTCGGGCCTCATCTGCCCTACTTCCTGCCCGACGAGTGGTTCGATCTCATTGATCCCAATGACGTCGAGCTGCCGGAAAACTTCGGCGACTCCCTCATCGGTAAGCCCCCGATTCAGGAGAACTACGCGACCTACTGGTCCACGTCCTCGTTCACGAACGAGCAGTGGAAGAAGCTCATCGCGGTCTACTGGGGTTACACGGCCATGATCGACTTCGAGATCGGACGCATCATGGACGTGGCGCGCGAGCTGGGCATCCTGGACGACACGGCGGTGTTCTTCTGCGCGGACCACGGTGAGTTCACGGGCTCGCATCGCCTCAACGACAAGGGCCCGATGATGTACGACGACATCTACAACGTCCCGTTCATCGCCCACATCCCCGGCGTCTCGACGGTGGGCCGCTCGGACGCGTTCGTCTCCCTCATCGACCTGCCGGCCACGGTCCTGGACATCGCCGGCTTGGACACCTCGCTGGTCGAGGATGGCCGCTCGATCGTGGACCTGACGCGCGGCGAGGACGTCGAGGGCTGGCGCGAGGACATCGTGTGCGAGTTCCACGGCCATCACTTCCCCCTCCAGCAGCGCATGCTGCGCACGCGGGATTTCAAGCTCGTCATCAACCCCGAGTCGATCAACGAGCTCTACGACCTGCGTCTGGATCCGGCCGAGATGAACAACGTGTACCCCGTGCCCGTCTACGACGAGATCCGCAGGGAGTTGGCCACGAACCTCTACCTGCAGCTGCGTGAGCGCGGGGATCACTCCTTCGCCAAGTGGATGGCGGCGATGACGGACTTCGACATCCCGCTGGTGAACACGGCTCGCTCCGACCTCGACGAGGTCACGAGCGACTGACGCAACGCCTCGGCGGCGGGAACATGCAACTTTCCGCCGCCGAGGCAACGCGCCCTCTGCACACCCCACGCAGTGACGCGTATCATAGAAAGTATCAACGAGGCCGGAACGCACCGACCGGACATCAACGACGAAGCGCCGGGAAGGAGAGACATGCACTACCCCACCCGCAGCCCCCTGCCAACCCTGGAAGACCGCATCGTCGCTCACCTGGCCAAAGCCCCGGCCACACGCTCCCAGCTGTGCGAAGCACTCGACACCTCGCGCACAAACCTGGGGCGCGCGCTCGCGACCCTCCTCGATGAGGGATCGGTGACGCCGGTGCGTACGAATGCCCCCGGACGAGGCCGCCCCACCCAGCTTCTCACCCTCAACTCATCGGCCGCCCACTGCGTCGGCCTCAACGTCACGCGCACGTCGTGTGCGGGCGTCATGCTCTCGCGCAGCGGCGCGGTCCTTGCCGCTGTCCATATCGTTTCCCCCGCTTCCCCGTCTCTCCAGCTCTCTCTCGAGCAAACCTGTGAAGCACTGGCCGCGAGCGCGGCCCGTCAGGGTATTGACACGTCGACCGTGCGCGCGGTGGGTGTGGGAGTTCCAATTCCGATGGGGCGTAACGCGAGGTTGTCCTCGGATGCGTACCCGAGCGTGGAAGAACTCGCAGCTCTGACGCGTCGCTGGTGGTCTCCCGCTCCAGTGGTTGATAACACCGTGCGCATGGCTGCGCTCGCGGAGGCCATGTGGGGCGCAGGAGCGGACATGTCATCGTTCATTTACCTGCGCCTGTCGGGTGGCGTGGGCGGCTGCGTCGTCTCCGATTTCCGCCTGGTTGGCGGAGCGGGCGGCCTGGCCGGAGAACTAGGACACATGACGGTGGGCGCCAATGACTCACCCTGCGCCTGCGGCAAGCGCGGTTGCCTGGAGACGTTGGCCTCCGTTCCGGCGTTGTGTGAGAGCGCTGGAGTTGGTGACATTGCGGAGCTACGCGGCGCCGTCCTGTCCGGCAATGCACGTGCGCGCGAGGCATTGGACCGGGCGGCCGAGGCTGTCGGCTACGTCCTCGGCTCGGCCGCGCTCCTCATTAATCCGCGAGCCATCATCGTGGCGGGTGAGGTCGTCGACGCTTTTCCCTCTCTGCGGGCCGATATTACGGCTTCCATGTACAAGGAGCTCCTTCCCGTGATGGAGTGGGACATCGATGTCGTGGGGGCATCGCTGGGGCCCTTGGGCGCCGCTCAGGCCAGCGCGTACATCGCTGCTCACCCCTCCGAAGATGAGGTTCCCCTCCCCCGTTACGCTGAGGATGCTCCGACCCGTGAGGTGGGGTCGGCCTCGTCAATGCGCACGCGCACCGATCGCGGAGGCAGGCCGTGACCCGCTCGATCCCATTCTCCGTTGTCACGAAGCCGACGGGAGCCGCCTGCAACCTGGATTGCCAGTACTGTTTCTTCCTGTCCAAAGAGCTTCTCTACAACGCGGCTGCGCAGACCATGTCGGAGCAGACCCTGGAGCGCTACGTGGAGGCCTTTCTCGAGTCGAGTCCCGACGGCGAGGTCACGATGCTGTGGCAGGGCGGGGAGCCTACCCTGCGAGGCCTCGGTTTTTTCGAGCGCCTCATGGAGCTGTGTGAGCGCTACCGTCGCCCCACCCAGCGCGTGCGTCACGCCCTGCAGACGAACGGCACGCTGGTAACCGACGAGTGGGCTCGCTTTTTCGCAGACCACAACTTCCTCGTGGGTGTGTCCATCGACGGGCCCGCTCCCCTGCACGACGCCTACCGACTCAACCGCGGCGGGCGCGGCACGCACGCGATGGTTGTGCGCGGCTGGGAGGCACTCGCCCGCGCGGACGTAGAGACGAACATCCTGTGCACGGTCAACGCCGCGAACGAGGACCACGGGGAGCAGGTGTACCGCTACTTCCGCGGCGACCTCGGTGCCCGCTACCTGCAGTTCATCCCCATTGTGGAGCGCGTGCGCGCCGCCGACCTGGCCCAGGCCGAGCGCGGCTGGAGGTCTGGCACCTCCGCGCTCCTGTACCGACAGGATGGGGATTGCGTGACCAGCCGGTCCACATCCCCTGCCTCCTACGGGCGTTTCCTGTGCGAGGTGTTCGACCAGTGGATCGCATCAGACGTGGGCGAGGTGTTCATCCAGGACGTGGATTCGACCCTCTCAGCTCTCTTTGGATCGGCCACGGTATGCGTCCACGCGCCCCAATGCGGTGCGAACATGGCAATGGAGTTCAACGGCGACGTGTACGCCTGCGATCACTGGGTGGAGCCGGACTGGCTGGTCGGCTCAATCAATTCCTCATCATTCGCGCAGCTGGCAACATCGGACAAGATGCGCGACTTTGCACGCCTGAAGCCCGACCTCGATGCGGAGTGCCGGTCCTGCCCGCACCTGCGACTGTGCTGGGGCGGATGCCCGAAAGACAGATTCGTCCGCCGAGGCGAAACCGCGCACAACTACCTGTGCGAGGGATACCGGGCGTTTTACGAGCACGCAACTCCCGCCCTACGCGCGATGGGCATGCTGATCGCAGCGGGCAGGCCAGCCTCGGACATCATGGATCCCACAGTCGCTTCCACACTCGGGCTTTCCTTGTCCACGTCAACCCGGAATCACCAATGATCATTGAAGCGCTCCTCATCGGCGCATTTGTCGGCATCGTCGTCGGCTCACTCGGCGCAGGTGGCGGCATTCTGTCGGTACCGATCCTCGTCTACATCCTCGGCCAAGACCCCCACCAGGCGACGGGCCTGTCCCTCATCATCGTGGGGCTGACAGCCGCCGTTTCGCTGGCAACGCGCGCTCGCAGCGGCAACGTCGCATGGCGCGAGGGAACGATCTTCGCGCTCGCGGGCCTCGTCGGCACATGGGCGGGGTCAACGCTCGGTCCGCTCGTCTCGGCGCGCACCCTCATGCTCTCCTTCTGCGCGCTCCTGGGAGCGGTCGCGGTCTTCATGGTGCGCTCCCAGCTGCGCACATCCGTCCCTTCCTCTTCGGACGAGGCCGGGGCCACCTGCGACGACAAGGGTTCCTGGACGCTCGCGACCGTGTTCCGCGTCGTCGCCCTGGCGACGCTGACGGGTTTCCTCACGGGATTCTTCGGCGTCGGCGGCGGGTTCGCCATCGTCCCAGCACTGCACTTGGCGCTGCGCTACCCGATGAAACGCGCATCCGCCACGTCACTGCTGGTCATGGTCATCACCGCCGCCTTCGGCCTGGCCTCGCGCACGCTCGCCGGAACCCTGACGATCACCGCCGAGGCCGGGGTCATGGTCGCGCTGTTCACCGCAGCATCCATGGGAGGCGGCATCGTGGGAGCCAAGCTCACCAAGAGAGTGTCGAACCGGGTGCTCGGCCTCGTTTTTGCAGCTCTCCTCGTAGGCGTAGCCGCCTCGACCCTCGTAGCCACCCTCGCGTGAAAGGGCGCGCGAGACAGATGCTGTCTCGCGCGCCCTCATCGCTTATCTGGCGGTCGACCCCTCATTCTCGGTTGAGGTGTCAGCACTCCCCTGGCTTCCAGGCTTGCTGCCGGGGCCTCGACCACCCTCCGGAGGGGGTCCCGGGCGGGTGCTACCGGTATCGCCCTGCTCACCGCCCGGCCCCTGCTGCTGGCCATTACCAGGCCCCTGCTGACCACCTGGACCCTGCTGCTGACCGTTACCGGGACCTTGCTGGCCGCCGGGCCCCTGCTGCTGGCCGTTACCCGGACCCTGCTGATCACTTCCGCGACCGGAATCCTCATCCTCGGTCCCGTTACCCCGATCGTTGGAGCCGTCCTCGTATCCCTGCTCGTAGTAGTCCTGTCCATCCCCCATCACGGCGGCATGGGTAATGATGCCCGCGCCGAAGCCGACGGAGAGGATGGCAGCTGCCGCTCCGGCGATGGCCGCTCGCTTGCCCCACGAGGTTTTCTTCGGTGCAGGCTCGAGCGTCGCGGCGCTAGCTGCCACGGCCTCGTCACCCGATAGGTCGTCGTCAGAAGATCCCGCGACGGACTCCAGGGGCGTGCCAGCAAACGCATTGCTGATTTCCTGCTGGGTGACGGGAGGCATCTGTGCCGTTTCCGCCTGGGACACGTGAGTGGGCAGGACTTCGGTCTGATCTGCGCTCTGTGCCTCCGACTGGGGCAGGATCGAGGTGCGCTCGGTGTCACCTGCCGGGTTCTTGTTGTCGTCCGCCATGGGGGACGCTCCTTTCTGCTGATGTGTGCATCATTGCCTCGCAGATTAGGAGCGACACATAAGCGGACGTTATGACGAAACTGTGAAAACGCTATGAAATAACAGGTGTTGCACATCACTTTTTGGAGCTTGATTTATTTGTCAGCTCACAACTATCCTGCAACGTTCGCCACCCGACGATCCCACTCACGAGGTGACAAATGTCCATCAAATCCCTCCCCACGATCATGTTTGCCACGGCAACCGCACTCGCTCTCAGCGCCTGTGGGTCAGCCTCGACCCCCTCCACCCCCGCCGCGAGCACCGAGGCCTCCTCCGCGGCTGCGACAGACCCGTCGACCGCGCCCATGTCCGGCATTATCTTCGCCGCCGCCGACGACGGCATCGACACGACGGTCACCACCGTGCGGGCCATCGACCCGCAATCGGGCGCGATCACGGCGACGCGTACCTTCACCTTCCCAAGCGAGTATCTGTCCGCACCGGGGTACATGTGTGAGAATATGCAGTGCTACTCCCCCGACTTCTCACGCATGATCGTCGCGAACGACGAGGGCGAGAACGAAAAGGTAGCCGTGGTCTCCACGAACGGCACGATCACCGTCCTCAATGACGCGATCCCGACGCCGAGCGGACACACCCCCGTGTCCAATCACTTCGCCCAATTCGGCCCCGACGGAGCCATCTACGTGGCCCACATCGACAAGGACGCCGCATCGGATCGCGTCGGCACAATCTACCGTTTCCCCTCAGAAACTGAAGCCCCCGAGGCCGTTCCCACCGACTTTACGGTCGAAAACTACGCGCGATTCCAAGTCATGCCCGACCTGTCCATCCATCGCACCAAAACTGCGGTGTGGGTCGCCAACGAGGCCGGCGTCGGATGTTTCGGCGCGAACGCCGTCACCCCCGACGGCACGTGCCTCACGATCGACCAAGGCACCATCTACTCCAAGCCGGGCACGCCTCTCGCCCAGACCACCCCGGAGGACCAGACACTGCTCGTTTCTAACTGGACAAAGGTCAGCCTGCCCAGCCTGGAGAGCACTCACACCATCGAGGGATGGCTCGCCGTGAGCCCCGACGGCACGCAGATGGCACTGTACGCGTCGCCCAAGGACCCCTACTCCGACCTCTCACTACACCTCTTCGTCGCCCCCGTCACAGGCGGCGAGGCCACCCAGATCACGACGACCACCGACGACGTCCCGGGCGTCGTGCGCATCCTGGGCTGGACTCAGTAGAAGACGCGAGGCCGGGACCGCGACGCGCACCCCATCGCGCGAGCGGCCCCGGCCTCGTCCCATGTATGCGACAGACTCAGCGGACCTATTGTCCGATGGTATTCCTGGCCACGAGGGTGTTCGTCGCCTGTGCTACCGGGCGCACGATCATCGAGTCGATGTTGACGTGGGAGGGGCGCTCCAGAGTCCACACGATCGCCTCGGCGACGTCTTCGGCAACGAGTGGGGCGGCGACTCCCTCGTAGACGCGGTCAGCGGCTTCCCTCGAGCCGAGTCGGTTGAGCGAAAACTCCTCGGTGCGCACCATGCCCGGCGCGATCTCAATGACGCGCACGGGCTCGCCCACCAGCTCCTGGCGCAGCGTGTTGGCAATAACGCGCTCGGCGTGCTTGGCGGCGACATACCCGCCGCCTCCCGGGTAGGTGTCGTGGGCGGCGGTCGAGGTCAGGAAGACGAGGTCTCCCCCGCGCTCGCGCATCCCCGGCAGGAAGGCGCGCGAGCAGTGCAGGGCGGTGAGCACGTTGCGCTCGAACATCGCGCTCCACCTAGCAGGATCGCCGTCGGCGACGCGGTCCACGCCGATTGCCCCACCGGCGTTGTTGACCAGCGCGTCCACGGGGCCGCCCGCCAGGACGTGTGCGGCCATCTCCTCCACCTGCGCCTCATCCGTGAGGTCGGCCGCCCAGTATTCGCAGCCAATTTCAGCGGCGAGGGCCTCCAGGCGCTCGCGGCGCCTGGCCACGGCGACAACCCTCCACCCCCGCTTCGCCAACAGGCAGGCGGTGGCCTGCCCGATTCCGGTGGAGGCTCCAGTGACGACGACGCGGCGAGAATTGCTCATAGCTCAACAGTAATATCCCCGGGTACACACCGTCGTGCGCGCCCGGGGATATTCGTTGGTGTCTCAGCCGTTGGGCAGGCCGTAGGCCTTATGGATCAGCCAGATCGGGTGGACAACGTTCGCGCCCGTGGCCGTGCGTAGCTGCCAGCGGCACGTCTCCGTATCGCACGCGGCCAGCTCGGCGTTGACCTGCTTGATGAAGTCAAAGACCGGGGCGCCCACAGCCTGGGCGATCGCGTACTTCTCCTTCTTCATGCCGTACGTGCCCGCGATACCGCAGCAGGGCTGCTCGGAATCCTTGACGGTCACGCCGGGAATCAGGCTCATGAGCTCGATCGCGGGCTTGCCCAGCCCCTGAGACTTGACCTGGCAGGGGGCGTGGTACGGGATGGTGACGTCGATGCGCTGGAAGTTCGTGTCCAGTTCACCCTTGTCGTACAGGTGCAGCAAGAACTCGCTGATATCCCACGTGCGGGCACCCACGTCGCGCAGCTCCGGGGTGTCCATCTCGAGGATCTCGTGGGCCTCGTGGCGCAGCATGCCGCCACACGAGCCAGACGCGGAGATGATCGGCGCATCGCGATTGACACTGCGCAGATCGTTGGTCAGCTTGGAGACGTACTTGCGCGCGTCGTCGTACAGGCCGTTGGACTGCAGGGCCAGGCCGCAGCAGCCGTGCTTGGGGACCAGGACCTCGTATCCCAGGTGCTCGAGCACCATGACCGAGTGGATCGAGGTCTCGACCTCGAAGTACTGACCGGCGCAGCCGTGGAAGAAGATCACCTGGCCGCGCGTGCCGGAGTTCGGCAGCGGCGTGTGCTTCTTGAACCAGGACTCGAAGGTGCGACCATACGCGCGCGGCATGGGGGCCGAGCGGTGCACACCGATGACGGCCTCCATCGCCATGCGGATCGGCTTGACGTCCAGAGCCCAGTTCGCGATCGGGGCGACCGGGGTCATCATGGTGCCGATCAGGGAGGTGCGACCAATGAGACGGTCGCGCAGCGGAATACCGTGCGCTTCCTTCATCGCCGTGCGGCGGTGGTGGATGATCTCGGTGACCTTCACGCCCTGGGGGCACACGAGCGAGCAGGTGCCGCAGGAGGAGCAGTAGTCGATGGACTTGTCCACCATCTGCCCGCCCTTGCGGAAGCGCTCGGCCTGTGGACCGGAGTACTTGGGGCCTGCGAACAGGTCGGTGACACGCATGACGGGGCACTGGGTCTCGCAGATCGTGCACTTGACGCAGGAGTCGAGGCTCGCGCGCAGCGCGGCGTCACCGGCGAGGGCGAAGACGTCCTCTTCCTCCACGCCTGGTCCCATCAACGTTGACATTTCCAGAGTCATTTCAGTTCCTCCACGATCGAGTCGACGGCCGCGAGCGCGCTGGCCAGCGCAATGCCTTCACCGCTCTTTTCACGCCAGCGGGTGGCGCCGGCCAGGTTGCCTCCGGCCGCGTACAGGTTCGGGCACACGGGCGTGCCTTCCTCGTTCAGGACGCGCATGTTGTCGTCGACGGCGAGTCCGGCCAGGAAGAGGGGCTGGTCCTCACCCCAGAAGTCGGCGTGTAGGAGCTGTCCGGAGGCACCCATGACGGGCAGACCGCAGATGGTTTCGCGCACGGTTCCGTAAGAGTCCATGTCGAGGGCGCCGGATTCGAAGCCACCGGCGGCCAGGATGAGGGAGCGGGTTTCCACGACCGTGGGACGTCCCGCGCTGGCGTATTCGACGGCGCTCACTCGTCCGTCTGCCGTGTGCACGGCCTTGATCGGGGATCCGAGGATGACGCGGCACTTGGATGAGGCGATGCGGGTGAGCAGCGCGTTGAGGCGCATGCCGGGCACCGACGGGGGCTGGATCGGGATCTCGAAGACGGGGTGGCCGAGCTTGTCCGCGAGGTCGCGCCACGCGTTCGGGTCGTCGAGGCCGAGGACGGCGGGCAGGCCGACGATCTCGCCATCTTCCAGGAGGGGACGAATCTGGTCTGCCAAGCGCGCGCGGTTCTCCTCGCGGTCGAGGCTGCGCGCGTGGTTGGTGCCGGTCGAGTCGACCTCTCCTTCGCGCACGACGTAGTCGACGGACAGGGCGCGCGCCTTGATCGGTGCGCCGTCAGGGCCGTTCTGTCGCGTCAGGTTTTCGGCGACGAGGCTGGGGTAGAAGTCCTTCAAGCGCGCCAGTCCCACGATCGCATAGCGGGCGCCCGCCTGGGGGACGCCGGCCTCCATGGAGGGAGGAATCAGGCAGGTGGGGCGCAGCGCACCGACACCGGTGGGGATGCGCACGTTGCGGGCCTCATCGCCGATGAGCACATCGGAACCGACCAGGTCTCGAAGCCACGCAACGGATGCACCGACGTGGTCGGGGGTGACGTGCGCGTAGGGGTGGGTGGGGCGGGAGGCCACGTGGGCTTCCAGCGCCTCGAGGGGCGCCTCGACCGGCTCGGGACGGTAGCCGAGGATGTCGACCGTACCCGTGCCGAGCTGGATGCCGCCGATGCCCTTCGTGATGAGGGTGACGCTCAGGCCTGCGTCAGCTGCCTTGATTGCTGCGGCCAGGCCTGCCAGGCCCGCGCCGATAACGACGACGTCTCTCATCGAACAACCTCCTCGCTGGGTGCGGGCAGGTGCTCGACGTCGAGCGTGCCCTCGTGGATCCAGGCGTCCAGTGCTGCCTGCCTGGCTTGCTTACCGAACATGATGGGCCACAGGCCGATCCAGCGGTTCTTCAGGAAGAGACGCAGGAGGGAGTTGGCACGCATCGAGTCGATGTCTCCACGCTCGTGGGCGATGCCCGCGGCTCGCTGAGAGCAGAAGCCACCTTGGCAGGGGCCCATGCCCAGGCGCATCTGGCGACGCACGTCGTCGAGTTGACCCTTGGGCAGGGTGTCCATGACGTTCTCGAGCATGGCGCGCGTGGCCATCTCGCACTCGCAGATGATCTGCTCGTGGGAGGGGGATTCGTTGCGCGATTCGACATTGTCGAGGCGGTGGCCGATCGTGTACAGGCGCGCTTCCTTGGCGGGCGGGACGGCCTCGTCGGCTGTCTTGCAGGCGCGCTGCTCGCCCATCTCCTCGCACATGATGTCGACAATGCGCTCGGCCATGAGGCGGTAGGTGGTGAGTTTGCCGCCCGCGATGGTGAGCATGCCGTAAACGCCATCGCGCGTGTTGTGGTCGATGATGCTCATGCCGCGCGCCATGTGGCGGGTGTCAGTCGCGGACACTCGGGAGTCCTTGACGAGGGGGCGTGCTCCGGCCCAGGCGTGCACGGCACGGGACTTGCGGAAGCCGGGGATCATGGCTTCACCGGCGTCGAGCATCTGCTGGACCTGGTCTGCGGGGATCGACAGGCGATCCGGGTCGTCGGCCTTCAGGTCGGTCGTGCCGATGATGCACACGGTGTGGTCGGGCACGAGAATGTCGCCGTCGGCGGGCCACACGCAGCGGTTGATGACTGAGTGGCTCAAGCGGTGATTCATGGCGATCATGATGCCGGCGCCCGGGACAACGTCGACGCCGTGGCAGTCGGCCATGGCAGCAATCTGTCCGGCCCAGGGGCCGCCGCAGTTGAGGACGAACCCGCATTCGATGCGCACGTCCTCGCCGCCGCGCTCGTCGTGAACGATGACGGCGCTGACGCGATCGCCCTCGCGTTCGACGGAGGTCACGCGGTGGTAGGTCAGGACCTGCGCCCCGTATGCCTGCGCGGAGCGGATCGCTCCCCAGGTCATCTGCCAGCCATCAACCGTGCCGTCCTGGACCTCGAAGGCTCGCTTGATACGCGGATCGAGCCGGGGTTCGCGGCGCAGGGCCTCGGCAATGGAGATTTCCGCGGCGGGCACCTTTGCAGCCGCTGCACGAGCCAGGAACTGGTCCGCGTACTCTTCATCGTCGTGGGCCGTCACCACGAAGAGGCCACCGGTGGCCTCGATCGCGTTGGCGTTGATGCGCTTGACGATTTCGTTTTCTTCGGCGCATTCGGTGGCCGACTCGGGATCGGACGCAATGTAGCGACCACCCGAGTGGAGCAGGCCATGGAAGCGACCCGAGGTTCCCTGAGCGATATCGGCCCGATCGACGAGGACGGCTGAGAAGCCGCGCATGGCGACGTCGCGGACGACGCCGGCACCGGTGGATCCGCCACCGATGACACACACGTCAGTGCGAAGTGTCTTCACCGTTAAAAATCCCTTCACCTGTTGATGAGGAAGTGCCTCATTGCTGCCTCCATCATGCGCCTTATGAGCCCGATTGCACGAATGCACACACGACTCTGCACATATGTGCACGGTGCCGCGCTCGCAAAACGACATCCGCACTCATCCGCACAACTCTGAGCAAAAACAGGGAATTACACACCATGCACATCACGTAATTTCGGATGACTCACGCCCCGTGGACACTCATCCCACGCCATCGGCCCCTCTCCCCCTAGAGTTAAGGCATGACGAATACACTGCTGGCACGAGTCCTCGACACCGAGTACACCGATTCGACGGTGCGCCCCCAGGACGACTTCTACCGCCACGTCAACGGCACCTGGCTGGCGACGCACACGATCCCCGCGGATCGCCCCATGGACGGGGCCTTCCACGCGCTACGCGACGCCTCAGAAAAGTACGCCCGAGCAATTGCTCAAGACGCGGCGGCAGGCACCCTGGACGATCCGGACGCCGATCGCATCGCCACCCTGTGGACCCAATTCCTCGACGAAGACACCATCGAGGCAGCCGGTGCCACCCCCCTGCGCCCCGACCTCGACGCGATCAACGCGTGCGCCACCCACGAGGAACTCGCCCGCGAAATGGGCCGCCTCATGCGCGAGGGCATCGGAGGCCTCGTCGGCGCATACGTGGGGACGGACCCCCACGACTCCTCCCGCTACATGATCTCCCTCGTCCAGTCAGGTATCGGACTGCCCGACGAGGCCTACTACCGCGAAGAGGACTACGCACCGATCCGACAGGCCTACGTCGCGCACACCGCTCGTCTCCTCGCCCTCGCTGGCGTGGACGACGCCGAAGGAGCGGCCACGCGCATCATGGAGCTCGAGACCGCGCTCGCCTCACACCACCGCGACTCCGTGACCAACCGTGATCCCCTGCTCTCCGACAACCCCACGCCGTGGGAGGAGCTCGCCACGCTCGCACCCGGATTCGACTGGGACGCGTGGGCGAGAGGCGCACGCATGCCCGTCGCCGGCCTCGTCGTCAACGTCGACCAGCCCGACTTCCTGTCGGCCGCCGCCACCCTGTGGGCAACCACCGACCTGTCCGTCCTCAAGGAGTGGCTGAGCGCCTCGGCCATCGACTGCCACGCTTCCCTCCTCTCTGGCGACTTCGTGAACGAAAACTTCGACTTCCACGGTCGCACGCTGTCGGGCACGCAAGAGCTGCGTCCGCGCTGGAAGCGCGCTCTCGGTCTCATCGAGGCCTACCTGGGCGAGGCCATGGGCCGCGCGTGGGTTGCACGCCACTTCCCGCCCAACGCCAAGGAGGCAATGGACTCACTGGTGCGCCGCCTCCTCGATGCCTACGGCGAGTCGATCCGCGGCCTCGACTGGATGAGCGAAGACACGAAGGTCAAAGCGCTCGACAAGCTGGCAACCTTCAACCCCAAGATCGGTTACCCCGTCAAGTGGCGCGACTATTCGACCCTGCACCTGGATCCGAAGGCTTCCATCGTCGACAACGTGCGCGCCGCCAACGCCCACGCCACCGACCGCGAATGGGCCAAGCTGGGCCGCCCGGTCGACCGCGACGAGTGGTACATGACTCCTCAGACGGTCAACGCCTACTACAACCCCACGCAGAACGAAATCGTCTTCCCCGCCGCGATCCTCCAGCCCCCATTCTTCGATACCGAGGCTGACGACGCGGTGAACTTCGGTGCAATCGGCGCGGTGATCGGCCACGAGATCGGTCACGGCTTCGACGACCAGGGGTCGCGCTACGACGGAGCGGGAAACCTATCGAACTGGTGGACGGACGAGGACCGCGCTGCCTTCGAAGAACGCACTCACGCACTTATCGAGCAGTACGACGCCCTCACCCCCGCAATCCTCCTCGAGCAGCACGACAACGAGGAATCCGAGGCGGGCGAGGACACTGAACGCGCTCTCCCCCACGTCAACGGCGCGCTCACGATCGGCGAGAACATCGGCGACCTCGGCGGTCTGACGATCGCATGGAAGGCCTGGGCCTCCACGCTCGCAGAGCAGGGCCTCACGCCCCAGACGGCGCCCGTCATCGATGGAATCTCGGGACCGCAGCGTTTCTTCTACTCGTGGGCTCGCGCCTGGCGGACGGCCACGCGCCCCCAGTTTGCGCGCCAAATGCTGGCAATCGACCCACACTCCCCCGCAGAGTTCCGATGCAACCAGGTACTTCGCAACCTTGACACTTTCGCCCGGGCATTCGACGTCACCTCTGACGACGACATGTGGCTCGACCCCTCCCAGCGCGTCACCATCTGGTAGAAGCGTGTCCCAGCCGACAAATTTCGGCGCGCCCCGCGCAATCACCCCCAACACATGACAACATAGGAATGTTGAGCGCAACAGCGCCCCCATTCCATCGACGGAAAGGCACCCCATGCCAGGCCTGAACCTGACTCGCGAGGAAGCGACCGAGCGAGCCTCGATCATTTCCTCTGTGACCCGCTACGAGATCTCACTGGACCTCACGCGCGGAGACACCGACTTCGGTTCATTCACCCGCATCGAGTTTGACGCGCGCGAAGGCGCCTCCACGTTCGCTGACCTCGTGTCCAACAACGTCCACTCGATCACGCTGAACGGCAACGCCCTGGACCCCTTCACGGTTCACCAGGACAACCGCATCGCGCTGGAGAACCTGGCCGAGCACAACGTCCTTGAAGTTGAGGCGTCCTGCCAGTACATGCACACGGGCGAGGGCCTGCACCGCTTCGTCGACCCCGCCGACGGCCAGGCCTACACCTACTCGCAGTTCGAGGTTCCGGACGCTCGCCGCGTGTACACCACCTTCGAGCAGCCCGACCTGAAGTCCACCTTCACGCTGACGGTGAAGGCCCCCAAGGGCTGGAAGGTCTTCTCGAACGCTCCGACCCCTTCCCCTGAGGAAGAGGGCGAGGCCTGGATCTACCGCTTCGCGACCACCGAGGTGATGTCGACCTACATCACGGCGATCGTCGCAGGCCCCTACGAGGGCACGACGGCCACACTCACTTCCTCCGACGGCCGCACGATCGACCTGGGTGTCTACGCCCGCGCCTCGATCGTTGAGCACCTGGATGCCGACGAAATCATCGACATCACTCGACGCGGCTTCGAGTTCTTCGAGGGCGCGTACGGCATCGCCTACCCCTTCACCAAGTACGACCAGATCTTCGTGCCCGAATACAACGCGGGCGCCATGGAGAACGCCGGCTGCGTGACTTTCCGCGACGCCTACGTGTTCCGTACGCGTCCCACCGAGGCTCAGATGGAGGCTCGCGCCAACACGATCCTGCACGAGCTGGCGCACATGTGGTTCGGTGACCTTGTCACCATGAAGTGGTGGAACGACCTGTGGCTCAACGAGTCCTTCGCCGAGTTCATGAGCCACCTGGCTCTGGCCGAGGCTACCAAGTACACCGAGGGCTGGACCGGGTTCATGGTCCGCAAGGACTGGGGCCTCAAGCAGGATCAGCTGCCCACCACCCACCCGATCACGGCTGAGATCCGCGACCTGGCCGATGTTGAGGTCAACTTCGACGGCATCACCTATGCCAAGGGTGCCTCCGTGCTGCGTCAGCTCGTCTCCTACGTGGGACGCGACGCGTTCTTCGCGGGCCTGCACGAGTACCTGACGAAGCACTCCTACTCCAACGCGACGCTGGACGACCTGCTCTCCGAGCTGGCCGCGGCCTCGGGCCGAGACCTGGCCTCGTGGTCGAAGGTCTGGCTGGAGGAAGCCGGCGTCACCCTCCTGCGTCCGGTCATTACCACGGCCGAGGACGGCACGATCGAGCGCCTTGAGATCACGCAGGAAGCTTTCTCCGAGGGTGCTTCCCTGCGTCCGCACCGCATGGGCGTGGCGGGCTACTCGCTGACCGAGGAGGGCACGCTGGCGCAGGTCTTCCGCGAGGAACTCGATGTCGACGGCGCCTCCACGGTGGTCGAAGCTGCTGCGGGTATCGCTCGTCCGGACTTCATCCTTGTCAACGACGGCGACCTCGGCTACGCCAAGGTCCGCCTCGACGAGCAGTCCCTGGCGTTCGCGGTTGCTAACATCACCAAGTTCACGGATTCACTGACCCGCGGCGTCGTCATGGCCTCCGCGTGGGACATGACCCGTGACGGCGAGATGCCGGCGCGCGATTACCTGAACCTGGCGCTGCGCGCCGTGCCCGTCGAGGACAACATGAGCCTCCTGACGCTCACCCTGCGTCACATCGACGAGGCCGTGCGCACCTTCGTCGCACCCGAGTTCCGCGCTGACGCCGCCGAGGACACGGGCCGTCGCCTGCTCCTCCTGGCGCGCACCGCTGCCTCCGGCTCCGATGCACAGCGCATGCTCGTCGCTGCCGCCGCCCGCAACGCGACCAGCACCGAGCAGTTTGAAGCCATCCGCGCCCTCTACGACGGCACCCAGACCCTGGACGGCCTGGACCTCGACGTTGACCTCAAGTGGGGCCTGCTGATCGCCCTCGTGCGCGGCAATGCTGCGACCGAGGAGGACATCGCAACCCTGGAGGCCACCGACGACACGATGACCGGCCACCAGAATGCCGCCGCCGCTCGAGCGGCTCGCGCCGGTGAGTGGATCAAGGCCGACGTGTGGGACAAGGTCCTGACCGACACCTCCATCCCCAACGACACCCGTTGGGCGATGATCTCGGGCTTCTGGGCGCAGGCACGCACCAACCCGTCGGCCTACGCGACCTACGTGGGCGAATACTTCGAAGCGCTGGCGGGCATCTGGGAGACCTTCACCTTCCACACGGCCGAAGACCTCACGACGCTGCTGTTCCCGAACGCCATCGCGGGCTACGCCCCCGAGGTCGACGTGGTCGCTTCCGGCAAGGCCTGGATCGAAGCTCACGCGGATGCCTCCGCCGGCACGATCCGCATCATCCGCGAGCTCATCGACGTGTGTGAGCGTCAGATCGCCAACCAGGCGGTGGATGCGGGCTGATCAGCCTCACAACGACGTCAGGGGGCGTGGCCACACGGCCACGCCCCCTTCGTCTGTTTACCCGTACTGTCACTTCTTGAAAGTCTTGTGACAGGAAGAATCCGGGCCAGATCCTGCGACCGGGCCCGGATCACTCACTGATCAACGCCCACGGTGGTACTCGCAGGCAATACCGTCACCATCACGGTCAAGATCAAGGCTGTAACCGGGCTGTCCCCGATGCAGAGGAGCCTTGCCCGCACGCCTCACCTCGTCACAGTTCTTGTAATAAGGGGAGGAAGAGGAACCACCGCTGCTTGCCGACGAGGCCGAGGCAACCGGATACAGGCCCCACCACACGCCCGAGTCGTAGAACCAGTGACGCTCGCCGCCGATCCACTGCGTGCCCGTCACCATCACGCCGGACGCGTTCAGGTAGTACCACGAGCCGCCCTGGCTGAGCCAGCCGGTCACCATCGCACCCGACTCGTTGAAGTAGTACCAGGAGCCGCCGATCGCGTTCCAACCGCGCACCATAACGCCCGAGTCGTTCAGGTAGTACCAGGTACCGCCTTGGTTCAGCCAGCCGGTCTTCATGGCGCCGGAGGCGTTCAGGTAGTACCACGAGCCGCCCTGGCTGAGCCAGCCGGTCACCATCGCACCCGACTCGTTGAAGTAGTACCAGGAGCCGCCGATCGCGTTCCAACCGCGCACCATAACGCCCGAGTCGTTCAGGTAGTACCAGGTACCGCCTTGGTTCAGCCAGCCGGTCTTCATGGCGCCGGAGGCGTTCAGGTAGTACCAGGAGCCGTCAACCACGATCCAACCCGTGCGCATCACTCCGCTCTGCGGATCCAGCAAGTACCAGGTTCTCGGCTCGTTGAAGTAGTACCAGGAGCCGCCGATCGCGTTCCATCCATGCACCATCGCGCCCGAATCACCGAGGTAGTACCAGGAGCCGCCTTGGTTCAGCCAGCCGGTCTTCATGGCGCCGGAGGCGTTCAGGTAGTACCGGGGGGAGCCGTCAACCACGATCCAACCCGTGCGCATCACTCCGCTCTGCGGATCCAGGAAGTACCAGGTTCCCTGCACGTTCGTCCATCCACGCGCCTGCGCACCTGAGGGGGCGTAGTACTCCCACGATCCCCCAAGGTTGTACCATCCGGTGACCATGTAGCCGCTGCCGTTGAAACGGTAGGTGGCACCGTCGATGTCTCGCTTCTCGTCACGTGCGTACGAGCCATTGTCCAGGTCGTACCACCAGCCCACAGCGTCCATCTTCCACGAGGGCTTCGGCGCGGGAGCGGGCTCCGGGTTGGGAGCGGGCTCCGGGTTGGGAGCGGGCTCCGGGTTGGGCGCGGGCTCCGGGTTGGGCGCGGGCTCCGGGTTGGGCGCTGGCTCAGGGTTGGGCGCTGGGTCAGGGTTGGGCGCTGGGTCAGGGGTAGGTGCGGGATCCGCCGTCGGTTCCACCACCGGAGCCTCAGCGGCGACGCCCACAGGCTCACCATCTTGGCTCGGACCGACCGGGAGCGCATAAGCAGGAGCCAAGGGACCAACAACGAGGGCAGCAGCACCCAGGACCGCCAGTGCGTTCCTGCGCATATTGATGGGACGCATATCTTATTCCTCTCTGAACAGAAGGCGACGAGTGCGTGAGTCCCTTCAGTAGAACAATCGCACTTGATCGACGAATGCACATTAGTTCCGCAGCATTCATTTACTGACTATACACGGAATAATGTGACGCACCAAATAAAATGTTGTCACCATCAACACCTGCACCGAACAACACAAACAGGCATGAAAAAGCCTCGACGCTGCGGGCACATGACACCGCCTCCGCACCTATGCCCTACCCCACTCAGTTTTGTCACATCACCAACCAACAAGCCGCATCGACACAGTCAGCATACAGCCGGAAGGATTCAACCTGATCGGGAAGATTCAACCCGATCAGAAGAGGTTGGATTTTCCCGATCGGGTGTTACACCCCATCGGTAACAAGTCTCATCGTGGGGATAGCGACGGACATCTCAACCAGCCGACACCAGGCGCAGCCACGGAAGCAATGCACTAGATACAGCAGTAATGCACTGGTTACGAGGACGTTGCACTGCTTACTATCCAGTGCAATGCTGCGCCAAGTAGTGCAATGCCACAGAGCGACAAGCTCACACGCGGCAACATTAGCCCCAACGCCTCATCAACGCGCCTCCTACCGCGTCGCGGCAGACAGCACTACACCAGTAAGGGGGCATAACACCACCTCCGAGCTGGCGTATTGCTCCGCTCAGTGGTGTCACACCACTGAGCAACAGGCCACCATGCGAGCAATCCTCACGCCCGCCCGAAAAACCGCCCAGTCCACTCCCCCAGTAAACGATCATGCTTCAGACACAGAACTATATGCATGAAAAGCCTCCCGCCCCTCGGACACCGCTGACGATGTCCAAGAAACGGGAGACAGTTCAATGAAGGATGAAGCCGGGGCTTCAGAGCGATGCGTCAGCGCTTGGCTCGACGCGATGCGACGACCGCACCGATACCAGCAACGAGGACGGCGACCGCCCCAACGCCAACCCACACACCTGAGGCACCGGTGGCAGCCAGCGTGTCACGACGCGTCTCGGCCGGGGTCGAGGCCGGAGCGTCAGTCTGCGCGGGATCGGAAGCAGCTGGCGTCACCGGAACCTGGACGGACGGAACCTGGGTGGCAGGATCCGGGGTCACAGGGTTCTGCGGGGCAGGAGCCTGGGTGGCAGGATCCTGCGGGGCGGGAGCCTCAATACCGGGGGCGGGTGTCTGCTCGCCATCAACGGAGGGATTCGAAGGCGCGGGAGCCGGAGTGCTCGGGTTCTGCGGGGCAGGAGCCTGAGTCACAGGGTTCTGCGGAGCAGGGGTCTGACCGTCACCAACGGAAGGGTTCTGCGGAGCCGGAGTCTGGGCGCCGGGGGCAGGGGTCTGACCGTCACCAACGGAAGGGTTCTGCGGAGCCGGAGTCTGCTCGCCGGTATCAATACGCGGATTCGCACTTCCCTGGTCAACGCTCTGCGAGGGGGCAGGGTCCGAGGGGCTCACAGAGAGCGTCGTGCAGCGCGTGAGAGCGTCACGATACTCGGCAGCAGTCAGGTAGCGGCCAGCCTGATCCCCGGACTTCACGGTGACACCGCCGTCCTTCTCCGGGTGCACGGACGTCTGCGCAGCGATGGAGTCGGCAACACGGTCAAGCTCTGCGTCAATCTCAGCAAGGCTGGCAGCGGGCTTCTCGTCGGCCACGGACGCGAGGTACTCATCGAGAGCGCTCTGAGCAGCATTCACAGATGCCTGCGCATCAATGACGGCCTGCTGATTGTCAGTCGTCGAGCCAGTTGCGGACGGAGCGGGAGTTGAGGGCGCCGCAGATCCGGACTTGGCGGGCAGCGTCGACACATCGACCGGCAGAGCAACACCGGGCAGGGCACCAACCTTGTTCTGCCAGGAGTTAGCACGCTGCGCATCGCCGCCACCGGCCAGACCGGAGACGTAGTTCGTGTTGTCGGAGTTGAAGGCGCCGCCATCGAAACCGTAGGCCGAGGCAGTGTCACCCGTCGTGTGGAAGCGGGAGACATCCGGAGAACCACCGGTGATTGCGTAGAACTTCTGGGTGCCGTAAATGCGGGTGAACTGACCATGCTTGGCGATATGAACACCAACACCCACGACGTTGTTCTGAGCGAGCATGTTCTTATCGTGGCCGGAGGAGTTCTTCCACTGGTCAAAGAGGGCGTCAGCGGCCTGCATCGGGTTCTTGGTGGTGCCGTAGGCTCCCCACTTGTCTCCGAAGTTCTCGCGGTGGTTGTACGCAATATTCTCACCGGCGTAGGTCGTGTCGCCGCCATCAAGCTTGCCCGCACCGAAGTACTTGTAATCGGGGTCATGATTGAAGTCGTCCGTGTCGGACATGTGCTGGCTCCACGAGCGCGCATCCGCGGTCACGGTATCGGAGACGACCAGTTCGGGCAGTCCCGCGTTCGCACGGTAGGCATTCATCTTCTGAACGATGAGGGCTTCGATGATACGCGCCTGCGTAGCGTCATCAACCTGCGACCAGTCCACCCAGTCGAGGCCACGATCAGTCGTTGCGGGTGCAGATACCGCAGCATTACCAGCCGAGGCACCGGGCTGAGCCGCTGCCTGCTGAGCAGCATCAAGGGCAGCCTGAGCGTCTGCCAGCGCCGCGCGGAGCTCGGCTTCACGCGCAGGATCGGCGGTGGGAGTGGAGGAATTTCCAGCGGCCGCAGCGGCGTAGCTGGCGAGCAAGGGATTGTATTCAGCGGTGATGCGCCCCTGAGCCCCGGACAGGGAGTTGCAGAACGCATCCTCTGAAGTGTTCGCACCCTCAGCCAGTGTGGGGATGACGACGAGGGATGCTGCGATTGTCGTGGCGGCGAGGACCACCGAGGTATGGGTGCGAGTGAGCTGGAACGACATTGGCTACCGGCCTAACACTATGAGACAAAGACGGGTAAATCTTTCCACGCGGTACGCAGTATTTCAAGGTTTTTTCAGTAATTCATTACAGGCAAATGCACCGATTTGCAACGTTTTATAGGTTTGACAGATTTTGAACATCCCATATGTCGATACCAAAACGTTATTTTTATGCGCCAGTCCCTGACCAATGAGTAACGGATGCCCGACTAACGGATGGACGACGCGCGCCATGAACGGCCACCGAGTGCCGGCACAACAAACAAACGACCCGTCCAGAGACAACAAAAAAACGACACTCACAAGCTGAGTGTCGGAATTTTTTGTGGAGCTAGGGGGATTCGAACCCCCGACCTCTTCCATGCCATGGAAGCGCGCTACCAACTGCGCCATAGCCCCGTTATTTAGTTCGTCGCCCTGGCGACCTGATAAATAATAGCGGACCCTCAAACGTTTACGCAAATCCAATTCAGTGCCCCTCGTCACAATGTAGAGAAATCGTTGATTCTCTGCGGCAACGAGGGGCCCGAGCACCGTTATGCTCCCAGAATGTCCTCGCGTGAGCCGATGTTATGGGAGGCGAGTCGCCACCCGCTGACCGCCGCACTCTTGGACGTCGACATTCCCACGGGCACGAGCTCCGACCAGTGGCAGTTGTCCACGCCGCGCAGTCCGTTGAAGACGGCGGGATCCAATCCCAGGAGGGACACGATGCCACGCGCGATCGCAGAACCGTGCGAGACCACGATCAACGACTGGTCGTCCCGACATGCGCGAGCAGCCTCCAGGACAGCGTCACGCACGCGCGCGCCCACGACCTCGGAGCGTTCTATCTCAGCGAGGTCACACTCCCCGTCTGCCCGATACTGCGCAAAGGCCTCGGGCTGCTCTCGGGCAATCTCCTCGTAGGTCTTTCCCTCGAAGCTCCCGTAGGAACGTTCCGTGAGCCGATCATCGAGTTCCGGCCCCTCGCACGGGTACCCAGCGATATCGAAAACGCGCGCGACGATCCGCGCGGTATCAACCGCGCGCCCCAGGGGTGAGCTCACAATGCGCACTCCCCCATCGTCGTAGCTGCGCCCGTCCTCGGCGGCAAACATGCCCACCTCGGCACTCGGTTCGCACAGGCGACTGACGAGTACGCCGGCCGCGCCCGCCGCTTGGGATCGCCCGGCCTCGTTCAGCGGCTTATCGATGCGTCCCTGAAATCGCCGCGCCAGGTTGAAATCCGTCTGTCCATGACGCAGCAGGACAATCCGCGATGCACTCACTGGGCAGACCCCGCCCCGTGCGTTGCCGCACGCTCCGCAGCGGCAGCGCGAGCCTCATCGGTATCGACATCGATCGGTGTGGCCGGGCAGTCACCCCATAGCCGCTCAAGCGCGTAGTACTCGCGTTCCTCCTCCGACAGCACGTGCACGAGCAGCTCCGAATAGTCCAGGAGCACCCAGGTGCCCTCTGCACGACCCTCGATATGTGCCGGACGGCGGTGGTGCTCAACCCAGATGCGGTCCATGATGTCCTCGGCGATGGCGCGCACCTGGCGGTCCGTCGGAGCCGAGACGACCACGAAAGCGTCCGCCAGGGCGAGCTTGCTGGTCACGTCAACGAGGACCGGGTTGATACCACCTCGGTCGTGCGCGGCACGAGCAACAAGGCTCGCCAGTGTAGCTGTAGCGTCAGGAAGGCTCACGTTTCTCCTTGGGTCAGGACCGGTACAGGCCGTACTTGTTGATGTATTGGACGACACCGTCAGGCACCAGGTACCACACCGGCTTACCCTGCGCGACACGCGTGCGGCAGTCGGTCGACGAGATCGCCATGGCGGGCACCTCGAGCAGCGACACAGACTCGTGCGGCAGGCCGGGATCGGACAGGTTGTGCCCGGGGCGGGTCACACCGATAAAGTGCGCCTGCTCGAAGAGCTTATCGGCATCCTTCCACTGCGCGATCTGCGCCAGCGCGTCAGCTCCCGTAATGAAGTAGAAGTCAGAGTCAGGGTACTCACGAGACAGATCCGCCAGGGTATCGATCGTGTAGGTCGTACCCCCACGGTCAATATCAACACGAGACACGGCGAAACGCGGATTCGAAGCGGTTGCGATCACCGTCATCAGGTAGCGATGCTCGGCCGAGGTCACCCGACGCCCCGCTTTAAAGGGCTGCATGGCGGCCGGTACAAACACGACCTGGTCGAGGCCGAACACGTCCATCACCTCAGACGCGGCCACGAGGTGGCCGTGGTGGATCGGATCGAAGGTACCGCCCATAATGCCGATAGCACGGCGTCTGCGCAGCGCACGCGGCGGGTGCGGAGGCAGGGCCGGTGCCGCGGTCGCCCCCGCTGTGGCCTCGGTCGTCTTCTCGATTCCGACCTCCTCCGAGGCTGGCGCGGTCTGCTTGTCCTGCTCGCTCACGGGCGGATCGTTCCCTCTCCCTCGTAAATCCACGTGGTGGTTGTCAGCTCGGTGAGCCCCATCGGACCGCGCGCATGCAGCTTCTGCGTCGAGATACCAACCTCGGCCCCCAGGCCCAGCTGCCCACCGTCCGTAAAGCGCGTCGAGGCGTTCACCGCGATAGCGGCGGCATCAACACCCGAACGGAACGCCCGTACAGCGGCAACATCCGAGGCCACAATACCTTCCGTATGACCGGTGGAGTACCGACGAATGTGCTCAATCGCCTCATCGATGTCATCGACGACACGCACCGCGAGGTCCATCGACAGGTATTCCGTCTCCCAGTCGGCCTGCGTCGCATCGACGATCATGTGCGCGTCGATGGAAGGCTGGCCGTCGACGATAGCCCGCGTGGCCTCGTCGGCGTGAATCGTGACGCCCGCAGTCGTCAGACGCGTGATCGCCGCGACCAGGAAGCGCTGGGCGACATCGGCATGGACCAGGAGTGTCTCTGCCGCGTTGCACACGCCCACGCGCTGCGTCTTCGCGTTCATGATGATGGCCTCGGCGGCCTCCAGGTCGGCAGAAGCATCAACGTAGACATGGCAGTTGCCGGTGCCGGTCTCGATCACCGGAACGCGCGACTCCTCGACGACAGCATTGATGAGCCCAGATCCGCCGCGCGGAATCAAAGCATCGATCGCGCCGTGCGCACGCATCATCGCGCGAGCACCCTCGCGTCCCCAGGGGTCCACGGTCGTAATCGCGTCGGCAGGAAGCCCCACGGAAGCCAACGCGTCACGGCATACCTCGATGAGGACACGGTTGGAGGACTGGGCGGCACTGCCGCCACGCAGGATCACCGCGTTACCGGCCTTGAGCGCCAGGGTTGCAGCGTCAATGGTGACGTTGGGACGGGCCTCGTAGATGATGCCGACGACGCCCAGAGGCACGCGCTCCTGCGTGACGCGCAGACCGATATCCGTGCGCATACCGCGAACGACTTGACCGACTGGGTCAGGAAGACCCGCAATCTCCCGGACAGCATCGGCGATACCCCGGATGCGCTCGGGTGTCAAAGCGAGGCGATCCAGCAGGCCCTCGCTCATCTGCTCCGCACGACCGCGGGCGACATCCTCGGCATTAGCAGCCAGGATCTGGTCGCTGCGTTCGATGAGCGCAGCAGCAATCGCCTCGAGACCGCGGTTCTTCGCCTGCGTGGTCACATTCGCGAGAACGCGAGCAGCCGCGCGGGCGGCATCCGTCACCTGGGAAATATCTGCAGCAGTATTCACTCGGCCATGATGACACACGTCAGCCCGTGGGGCCGCGTCAGTCAGCACTGAGGGCAGAAAATGCGTCACCCAACACCGCCAGATCATCGCGGTGAATCGCAGGTCTCGGATGCTCGTGCCCCGCAGCCTCCAGCTCTGCCGTCCCCGAGCCGGCTATCTGCGCCAAGGTATCGGAGTCATATCCTGACACGCCGCGAGCAACAAGCCCCGTCGGAGATGCCACGTCCACGACGTCACCGGCGTCAAAGTGGCCGAGCACGGAACGCACACCCGCAACCAACAGAGACTTCTTGCCGACCGTAATCGCCTGCGCGGCACCCTCATCAACGATGACTTCGCCGCGCGACGGTGCCACGTGGGCGATCCAGAGACGACGCGAGGCCGGACGCTCCTGGGAAGGTTCGAACCACGTTCCCACGCGCTGGCCTGCCAGCACCGCCTCAAGGGCATCAGCGCTGGCAAGCTGAACACCGATACCACTCGTCGTTGCGAGCATCGCAGCCTGCACCTTTGTCGCCATGCCGCCCGTACCCACGCGCGATCCCGCACCGGTCACGAGCACGCTCATCAGATCATCGGCGCTCGCCACACGCGTGATCAGCTCCGACCCCGGGTGATCTGGCGGAGCCGTATAAAGACCGTCGACATCAGTGAGCAGAACGAGAGCATCAGCCTTAATCATCTGCGCAATGAGGGCAGCGAGGCGATCATTGTCGCCGAAGCGCAGCTCTCGGGTGGTCACCGCATCATTCTCGTTCAGAATCGGAACGACGCCGAGGCCGAGGAGGCGCGTCAGCGAGGCACGCACGTTCGTGTAGTGGTCACGGCGCATGACGTCGTCCGTGGTCAGCAGCACCTGGGCGGCATCGAGGTGATGCGCCTGGAAAGCAGCGGTCCAACGCGCCATCAGGAGCCCCTGCCCCATCGCCGCCGCGGCCTGCACGCTCGGCAGGTCCTTCGGCTTCGACGTGAAGCCGAGCGGATCAAGCCCAGCAGCGACCGCACCCGACGACACGATGACGACCTCGCGGTCCGCCCCGCGCCAGCGCGCAACAAGGCGCGCGACAGAGTCGATCCGATTGAGATCCAGACCGCCATCTTCTCGCGTCAGTGACGACGAGCCGATCTTGACGACGATGCGAGAAGCCGCAGACACTCCGCTCATGACTGATCCGAGGCGTCGGTCCAGTGGCCGGCCTGACGCTCGGTCCACAGCTCGTCACGAGCAGCGGTCTTGGCGTCCATGACCTGGTGGTACACCTCGCGACGTTCCTTGCGGCTCGGACGCGCATTCTGATCCAGACGTAGGTCGGTACCGCGCGAACCCAGCAGCTCCGGTCCGGTTGTGAGGGTCGGCTCCCAGTCGAAGACGACGCCTCCGTCCAGGTCGCCTATCACGACGGTGTCGCCGGCGACCGCGCCGGCCTTCATCAGCTCGTCCTCGACGCCCGCGGCGTTCAGGCGATCCGCCAGGTAGCCCACGGCCTCGTCGTTGGCAAAGTCGGTCTGGCGCACCCAACGCTCCGGCTTATCGCCACGCACCTGGAAGACGTCCTCGCCATCCTTGCGGGTCTTGCGCACCGTGATCTCCACGCTGCGCCCGACGGCCTTCGGCCGGATGACGGGACGGGCAGCCTCAAGAGCGGGACGCTTCGCGCGCTCCTCCTCAACGATGCCGGCCAGAGCAAAAGACAGCGCCTTGAGTCCCTCGTGGGACACGGCAGACACCTCGAAGACGGGCCAGCCGAAAGACTCCAGATCCGGACGCGTAATCTCAGCGAGATCGCGACCATCCGGAATGTCGATCTTGTTGAGAACGATGACGCGCGGACGCTGCATGATCGGCACGTAGCCCTCCACCTGCGTCAGGTCACCCTCGTACGCCTCCAGCTCGGCCTCGATAATGCGCAGATCCTCGACGGGCTCGCGATCAGTCTCAAAAGCAGCGGTGTCCAGGACATGCACGATGACCGCGCAGCGCTCAATGTGGCGCAGAAAGTCCAGGCCAAGGCCTCGTCCCTGCGATGCACCGGGAATCAGGCCGGGAACGTCAGCGACCGTGTAACGCGTGTCGCCAGCCGACACGACGCCCAGGTTCGGGACCAGCGTCGTGAACGGATAATCCGCGATCTTCGGACGCGCCGAACTCATCGCAGCGATCAGTGAGGACTTACCCGCCGACGGGAAGCCCACGAGAGCCACGTCCGCGACAGACTTCAGCTCGAGAATCACGTCCCGTTCCTCGCCGGGCTCGCCGAGCAGCGCGAAGCCGGGGGCCTTACGTGCCTTCGACGCTAGCGCAGCGTTTCCGAGACCACCGCGCCCTCCCTCGGCCACCACAAAGCGGGCGCCCGCACCCGTCAGGTCGGCGAGCAACTCACCCGACATCGACTTCACGACCGTGCCCTCGGGGACCGGAAGGATAATGTCCGCTCCGGTCTTGCCCTGACGGAAATCACCCATTCCGGGCGTACCGTTATCCGCGCGGCGATGCGGGCTTCGGTGGTAGTTCAGCAGCGTGGTCTCCTGCTCGCTCACCTCCAGGATGACCGAGCCGCCATTTCCACCATCTCCGCCGTCGGGGCCAGCCAGCGGCTTGAACTTTTCACGCTTAATCGAGGCAACGCCGTTACCACCGTTACCACCCATCGCGTGCAGAGTCACGCGATCCACGAAGTCTGCCACTGTTGCTCCTGACGACTGAAATGAATGTTGAAAAGGGCGCCCGGCAACGCCGGACGCCCTTTATGCGCGCGGTCTCAGGCAGAGACCGGCGAAACGCTGACGACCTTGCGATCGCGCTTGCGGCCGAACTCAACCGCACCGGCGCGCAGGGCGAACAGGGTGTCATCCTTGCCACGGCCAACGCCGTCGCCAGGGTGGAAGTGGGTGCCGCGCTGACGGACGATGATCTCACCAGCGTTGACCAGCTGGCCGCCGTAGCGCTTCACGCCGAGGCGCTGCGCGTTCGAGTCGCGACCGTTACGGGAGGAACCAAGGCCCTTCTTATGTGCCATCAGTTGCTACTTTCTGCTCGTGGGAACGTCGGGTTCAGGCGATCTCGGTGATCTTGACGACCGACATCTTCTGACGGTGTCCCTGGCGCTTGCGGTAGCCCGACTTGTTCTTGTACTTAATGATGGAAATCTTGGGGCCCTTGGCCGAGTCAACAACCTCAGCCTTGACGGAAACCTTGCCCAGCTTGGCTGCGTCAACGGTGATGGCGTCGCCATCCACCAGCATCAGCGGCTGGAGCTCGATGCTCGAACCGATTTCTTCTGCCAGCTTGTCGACGACGACGACGTCACCGACGGACACCTTTTCCTGCCGGCCGCCAGCCTTGACGATCGCGTAGACCACGTTGGAGCTCATCTCTTCTCGTATTCGTAACCGGAATCGCGCCTCGAAACTGCCGAGGACTTGTCTCATTGTCATGATTCCGTTGGCACTTGTTGCGCCGACGATCAAATTTAGCCGATTCACACGCCGGATTGCAAGCCGGCACGGTCACGGGCGGGTGTGAAGTGCTGTGCGATTCCACACCCTGCGCTCGGGGGAGGGATGATCGGCCCCCTCCCCCGGCGCATATGCACTATCCGGCATCGACGATACCCGTCGAGGCAGCGCGACGACGACGCTTGACGCGGGGCTGATCGCTCGCCTCCGGAAGCGCGATGTCATCGGTCGAACGAACCGGGGTGGCCGGGGCGCTGGCCTCGGCACGCGCAGGCAGGTCGACGACGATAGGTGCTGGGGCCGCATCGGGCTCGACGACACCGGTCGAGACAGCAGCTCGACGCCTGCGCGTCTTACGCGGCGCGGCGGGCTCCTGCGCGTGAGTCTCCTCAACGACCGTCGCAGCCGCCGACGCGTTGGCCGGCGTGTTGTCTGCCTGCGGCTCGGAAACCACCGCATGTTCCTCGGGAACCGCCGTCTGCGCCGTCGCGCGGCGACGCGTCTTCGCCGGCGCGGGGGCCTCGGTCGGCTCGCTTGACGTTGCCGTCACCGCCTTGCGGGACGTACGGCGTCGGGTAGCCGGAGCCTTCTCTCGATGCTCAGGCATTTGGATCTCCGACGCGTCCTTCACGGGCGCTGCCGGTTCGCTGGAACGCTCGACCGGCTCAGGCAGCTCGATATGCACAGGCAGGTCGGGCAGCGGAGCAGATTCGGCGACGCGGCGGCGACGACGAGGACGCTTGGTGGTAGCCTCCTCGGCTTGCGCAACGAGCGGCTTGGGCACGATGGACTCAGCCGCAGCCTCGGCCTCCGCTTCGGTCGATGCCTCCTGCGCGGCCGTCGACGCCTCGGGCTCTTGAACCTCAGCGGTAGCGGTACGCGTACGACGCTTCTTCGCAGGAGCGCTTTCCTCGGTCGTGCTCTCCTCTTCCTTGCGCGTGGACGCAGCGGCGATTGCGCTCAGCGCCTCCTTGGCGCGCTCATGATCGGCGTTATCCTCAATACGGCGAGGCTCAGCCTTCTTCTGCTGCTTCTTCGACCCCTTCGAACCCTTCGAGGACTGCTCAGCGCCGGAGGTCTCCACCGGGTGATGATGAACGATGAAGCCGCGGCCTTCGCAGGCCTCACACGGGGAGGAGAAGGCCTCGACAAGGCCCTCACCCACACGCTTACGGGTCATCTGCACGAGGCCCAGCGACGTAATCTCCGTGACCTGGTGGCGCGTACGATCACGTCCCAGGCACTCCACCAGGCGGCGGAGCACGAGGTCACGGTTGGATTCGAGGACCATATCAACGAAGTCGATGATGACGATGCCACCAATGTCGCGCAGACGCAGCTGGCGCACGATCTCTTCAGCCGCCTCGAGGTTGTTACGGGTCACCGTTTCCTCAAGGGTGCCACCGGCACCGATGAACTTGCCGGTATTGACATCGATGACGGTCATCGCCTCGGTGCGGTCGATGATGAGGGTGCCACCCGAGGGCAGCCACACCTTGCGATCCATGCCCTTGGCGAGCTGCTCGTCGATGCGGTGCGCATGGAAGACATCCTCCGTACCCACCCACTGCTCGACGCGGTCGGACAACTCAGGGCTGAGCTCGTCGACGTATTCCTTGACGGTCGCGTAGGTGTCGCGGCCCTCGATGACGAGCTTCGAGAAGTCCTCATTGAAGATGTCGCGCACGACGCGCACGGCCAGCTCGGGCTCGCCGCGCAGCAGCGTCGGGGCGCTCTTCGTGTTGGTGCGCTTCTTCTCAATGTCCTCCCACTGACGGGTCAGGCGCGCAACATCATCGCGAATCTGCTCCTCCGTCGCACCTTCCGCCGCGGTGCGCACGATGACGCCCGATCCCGAGGGAACGACAGACTTGAGGATCTTCTTCAGGCGAGCACGCTCCTTATCCGGGAGCTTGCGGGAGATGCCCATCATGGAACCGCCGGGAATGAGCACCAGGTAGCGGCCAGCCAGCGTGATCTGGGAGGTCAGACGCGCACCCTTGTGTCCGATCGGATCCTTCGTCACCTGAACGAGGACGGGGTCGCCCGACTTCAGAGCCGCCTCGATACGACGAGGCTTGCCTTCCATGCCGACGGCATCCCAGTTCACCTCGCCCGCGTAGAGGACTGCGTTGCGCCCGCGGCCCACATCCACGAACGCGGCCTCCATCGAGGGAAGGACATTCTGCACGCGACCCAGGTAGATGTTGCCGACCATCGAAGACTGCGTACGACGCGCGACGTAGTGCTCGACGAGCAGGCCGTCTTCGAGGATGGCGATCTGGTCGAGGCCATCCTGGTCACGGATAACCATCGTGCGCTCGACAGATTCACGGCGTGCCAGAAACTCGGACTCAGAGATCGAGTGGCGACGGCGTCCCTCACGGCGTCCCTCACGGCGACGCATCTTCTTCGCCTCAAGGCGCGTCGAGCCTTTGAGGGCCTGCACCTGGTCCGCGGGATCGCCGCCTTCCTCGGAGGCCGATGAGGACGAACGGGCGCGGCGACGACGGCGACGGCGGGTAGAGGAATCTTCCTCATCCGTCGACTCCGCGTCCTGAGCGGGCACGCTGGCTCCCTCAGCATCCTCCTGCGCAGGGGCCGAGGCCTCGTCCGCCTTCTTCGAGCGACGGCGGCGACGGGTCTTGGGCTCAGCCTGCGTATCGTCAGGCTGCGTCTCAGCGGTAGGAGCCTCGGACGCGTCTGCCTCAGCCTCTTCCGCGACCTTCTTGGAACGACGACGACGCTTGGGGGTTGCCTCTTCGCGAGAAGCCGACTCTTCGTCTGATGCCGCGGACTTGCGGCGACGCTTGGGTTCGGGCTCGTCGACAATTGCGGGAGGGGCAACCTCGGGGGCTGCCTGGAAAACGGGGGCCTGGAACAGCAGCGAGGCGGCGGGCGCCACGGGGGTCGATTCGGTTGTCACGATTCTCCAATGGTGGGCGCGCGCCCCGTGCCTGGACGCACCCTTTTTCATCGCCCTCACGGGGCGGAAACCTAGTGGAGCGCAGTTGCGCAGCGGCCGGCGGCAATAAATACGTCATCGCTCGGCTCTCGTCGCGAGGGCACTCCCGCGACATCCATTCACCCCTATTGTCGCACAATACGACGCCCTATTAATGGCAGGGTGACCAGAACAACGCGAGCATCCTGACAATCTCACGGATAAACCCATAAAAAATAATCGGACACATATGTCACAAAACCGCCTCGGAACCAGCATTTCAACCGAGCTTCGAGACACTTTTAGGCTACATTTAAATCAACCCGTGACATAGGTCCTAGGATCCGCCGCCACGGGACATTCGACCCTGATCCCAACACGAGAAGGTCCCATCATGACCCTCGCGCAAACAGCGCTCGACGCGGTCACCGTCGGACGATGGCAGTTCGGTATTACGACCGTCTACCACTTCGTCCTCGTGCCGCTGACGATCGGCCTGTCCCTGCTGGTTGCCATCATGCAGACCGCGTGGCACCGCACCGGCAAGGAATACTGGCTGCAAGCAACCCGTTTCTTTGGCAAGCTCCTCCTCATCAACTTCGCCCTCGGCGTCGCCACCGGCATCGTGCAGGAGTTCCAGTTCGGTATGAACTGGTCCGAATACTCCCGCTTCGTTGGCGACATCTTCGGCGCTCCCCTGGCCGTTGAGGCACTCCTCGCCTTCTTCCTCGAGTCCACCTTCCTGGGCCTGTGGATCTTCGGCTGGGGCCGCCTCTCCAAGCGCATGCACCTGCTGACAATCTGGTGCGTCGCCCTGGGCACCATGTTCTCCGCGGCCTGGATCCTCGCAGCCAACGCCTGGATGCAGCACCCCGTCGGCGCCCGCTTCAACCCCGAGACCGGCCGCGCCGAACTCGATGGTGTGAGCGGCTTCCTGGAGCTGATCACCTCGGGTGTGTACCTGAGCGAGTACGCCCACGTCATTACCTCCGCATGGCTGGTCGCCGGCTCCTTCGTCGCTGGCATCTCCATCTGGTGGATGGTGCGCACCGCGCGCGAAGGTTCTGACGAGGCCATGGCTCAGTCGCGCAACATCTGGCGTCCGATCGCCCGCTTCGGTCTGACCGCAGTCCTCGTCGGCGGCCTTGGCACCGCTGCCTCCGGCCACATCCAGGGCCAGGAGATGGTGGAGGTCCAGCCGATGAAGATGGCAGCTGCCGAGGGCATCTGCGTCGACACCGACGGCGCAGCATTCACTGTCGCCCAGTTCGGCTCCTGCCCCCTCGGGGAGGATGGCACGCAGCCGACCCAGTTCATCAAGGTTCCTGGCGTCGCCTCCTTCATGTCACACAACTCCTTCACCGCCACGTCTGAGGGCGTCGCAGACGTCCAGGCTCGCATGGTGGAGCTGCTCAAC
The DNA here is from genome assembly GCF_030217285.1 of Pauljensenia sp. UMB3104. Classification (NCBI taxonomy): domain Bacteria; kingdom Bacillati; phylum Actinomycetota; class Actinomycetes; order Actinomycetales; family Actinomycetaceae; genus Pauljensenia; species Pauljensenia sp. UMB3104. Next base: position 41,539 of record NZ_JASONN010000006.1, read on the forward strand.
TCCGACCCGAACTTCACCGCCAAGTACGGCGATGCCTCGCAGTACGACTTCCGTCCGCCGCAGATGGTGACCTTCTGGTCCTTCCGCTTCATGATCGGCCTGGGCATGGTGGCCTTCCTGCTGGCAGCGTGGGGCCTGTGGGCCACGCGCGGCGGGCGCACTTCGTCCAACAAGTGGCTGAGCACCCTCGCCCTGGTCAACCTGCCTCTGCCGTTCGCGGCTGCCTCTTTCGGCTGGATCTTCACCGAGATGGGTCGTCAGCCGTGGGTTGTTGTCCCGAACCAGCAGGCACTGGCAATGGCTTCTGACCTGGGCTCCGTCAACATGATGACCGAGACGGGTATTTCCCCCAACGTTCCGGCTGGCCAGATGCTCGCCACTGTCATCCTGTTCACGCTCCTGTACGGCGTCCTCGGCGTCATGTGGTACATCCTCATGAAGCGCTACGCCGTCGAGGGCATTCACTCGCCCAAGGCCGACAAGGCTGAGGACGAAGCTCCCACCGACCTGTCCTTCGGCTACTGAGAGGAACACCGATCATGACTCTGTCTATCCTGTGGTTCGTTCTCATCGCCGTTCTGTGGACGGTCTACCTCATCCTTGAAGGCTTCGACTTCGGCGTCGGTATGCTCCTTCCCTTCGTCGCCAAGGGCGACCGCGAGCGCACCCAGACCGTGCGCACGATCGGCCCCCACTGGGACGGTAACGAGGTCTGGCTGCTCACCGCTGGTGGCGCCACCTTCGCCGCGTTCCCCGAGTGGTACGCGACCATGTTCTCGGGCATGTACCTCGCCCTGTTCCTGATCCTCGTCTGCCTGATCATCCGCGTCATGGCGCTCGAGTGGCGCTCGAAGGTCGCCACCGATAAGTGGCGTCACGCCTGGGACTGGGCGCACACGATCAGCGCGTGGCTCGTCCCGATTCTGCTCGGTGTTGCCTTCGCTAACTTCGTCCAGGGCATGCGCATCGAGGTCGTTGACGTTGCCACCGGCACCGTCATCGATCCGACCCTGGTGGATCAGTCCCTTGCGAGCGCGACCCACCAGCTCACGGGTGGCTTCTTCTCGCTGCTGACCCCGTACACGATCCTGGGCGGCCTGGCTGTCCTGGCCGTCTGCCTGGCTCACGGCGCCCAGTTCCTGGCCTTGAAGACGACGGGCGAGGTCCGCGAGCGCGCCAACGCGATCGCGGCTCCCGCCACGATCGGCGCGACCGTCCTTGCGGCCGCATGGCTGATCTGGGGCCAGTTCGCCTACACGACGAATGTCCTGGCGTGGATCCCGCTCGTGGTTGCGGCGCTGGCGATTATTGCCTCGGCTGCCCTGTCGCAGGCCTCGCTGCGTCATGAGGGCTGGTCCTTCGCGGCGTCCGCCGTTGCGATTGCTGGCACGGTTGCGTGGGTCTTCTCGTCGATGGCTCCCGCGGTTCAGAAGTCGTCGATCAACCCGGCGTACTCGCTGACGATTGATCAGGCCTCATCGACGACCGCGACGCTGACCGTGATGACGATCGTCACTGTCTGCCTGCTGCCGATCGTTCTGGTCTACGTCTTCTGGTCCTACTGGATGTTCCGCGCTCGCGTGAGCGCCGAGGATGTTGAGACCCAGACGGGTCTGCTCCTGAAGAAGGTGCGCGTCGGCGAGAACTTCCTCGCTGGCTGACCTCCTCGACTGATGCGCCCGGTCCCTCACTCAGGGGCCGGGCGCATTCGTGTGCGTAAGACGGGCGAGGCCGGGGACCTTTGGCCCATGACACGGCTTTTTCGGGCACAATAGATACGTGCGTCCCTTTGATCCTCGTTTGTTGCGTTATGCCCGCTCAGCCCGCGGTCCTATCGCCGTCACAGCATTGCTCGGAACGATCACCGCGTTGTTGGTGCTCGCCCAAGCGCTGCTTATTTCTGCGGCCCTCTCCCCTGTCGTCTCAGGAAGGGCGACCCTGCGCGATGCTCTGCCTGCCATCGGCGGTATCGCGGGCGTTTTCGCCTGTCGCGCTCTTGTCGTTGCTGCCCGTGAGGCGGTCAGCACGCGCGCGGCGGCTGCGGCTGTCTGTGAACTGCGCGGTCGCGTTGTCGATGCCAGCATCACGCTGGGCCCGCGCTGGAGGGCAACGAACGGTGCGGAGACGACGACTCTCCTGTCGACTGGACTCGAAGACCTGCGTCCCTATTTCGTCTCCTTCCTGCCTCAGCTGGTCCTCGTCTGCACCGTAACCCCGGCAGCTCTGGGCGTGATTCTCTTCCTCGACTTCTGGTCAGCGCTGATCGCACTCGTCGTCATCCCCCTGATTCCCATCTTCATGATTCTTATCGGGCGTTTCACGCAGGCGGCTTCCGAGGACAAGCTCGCTTCCATGAAACGTTTGACCGCCCAACTCCTTGACCTCATGTCCGGCCTGCCAACGCTGCGCGCACTCGGTCGAGAGAAGGCACCACGCACCCACCTGCGTGCACTTGGAGATGCAAACACGAAGGCCACGATGGCCACGCTGCGCGTCGCTTTCCTCTCCGGCGGCGTCCTGGAGTTTCTCACGACCCTGTCGGTGGCTCTCGTGGCCGTCGAGGTCGGTATGCGCCTCGTGTTCGGCAATATTTCACTGTTCCACGGCCTCGCAGTCATTATGCTCGCGCCCGAGGTCTTTGAGCCGCTGCGCCAGGTGGGCGCACAGTTCCACGCGTCCGCGAACGGTGTCACGGCCTCCCGCGCCGCATTCGACATCATCGAGGAGGCTGGCGCGGTCAGTTCCCCTGGCACCACCGCATGCCCCGATATGTCACGCACGGAGATCGTCCTTGACGGCGTCGGTGTTCGGGCCCGCGGAGCGTGGGCACCAAGTCCGACGAGCGGGGTCATTCGTCCCGGGGCAGTGACGGCTCTGTCGGGCCCCTCGGGCGCCGGCAAATCGACGATTATTGCCTGTCTCCTCGCTGATATGACGCCGGATGCGGGCCGTATTCTCCTGCGTCCGTCAGGCTCGTCACGCACACACGATGAGGCCGCCCTAGCGGATCTCTCCCCGTCCGCGTGGCGTGAGCAGATCTCCTGGGTACCCCAATCCCCCACTCTCGTGCCCGGAACGATCCTGGACAATATGGGCGGGCTGCCCCTTCCAGAACTCGACGCGGCTGCGGCTGCGACGGGCTTTGATGCCGTCCTTGCTGCCACGCCCAACGGGTGGAACACCGCGATCGGGTCGGGAGGTGTCGGACTATCCGTCGGTCAGCGCCAGCGCCTGGCTCTCACGCGCGCTCTGGCTGCCCACTCTCAGGTCGTCATCCTCGATGAGCCGACCGCACATCTCGATGCCCTCAGCGAAGAAACAGTCGTACGTGCCATTGACGCCATGCGCGAGGAAGGGCGTACCGTCATCGTCATTGCTCACCGAGCGGCGATGATGGAAGCCGCCGATGTCGTCATCGACGTCCGATCCGCCGCGAACGAGGAGGCTCGCGCATGACGCTCTTTCTGACCCGCTCTGAGTCAACCGCCCTGCGTCGCTGCATCTCCATGCTCCAGGTGTCGCGCTCCGGTTTCGCGCTCTCGCTCCTCCTCGGTGTGGGCGCGCTAGGTTCGGCCATCGCACTCGGTGGAACCGCTGCGTGGTTGATCGCGCGCGCCTCCCAGCAGCCGCCCGTCATGTATCTGACCGTCGCGGCGACAGCTGTCCGCTTGTTTGGCATCTCGCGTGCCCTGGCCCGCTACCTGTCGCGCCTCGCCTCGCATCGTGTCGCATTGGCGGGCATGGACTCGTTGCGTGGCAACCTCTACGACCGGCTCTCCGAGGCTCCGACCGCAACGCTGACCTCGCTGCGTCGAGGAGACCTCATGACGCGCGCCGGAGCAGACGTTGACGAAGTCGGAAATGTCGTCGTTAAAACACTCCTGCCGTCACTCGTCGCCCTCATCGTCGGAGTTGGTACGGTCGGCGTCGTCACGGTTATCTCTCCGGCAGCGGGAGCGATCCTAGCCTGCGCGCTCATCGTCTCTGGCATCGTGGCACCCGCGCTTATCGCGCGCTCGGTTCGGCTCGCTGAAACACAGGGGTCGCAGGCCCGCACCGATATCGCGGCAACGACACTCGCCGTGTTGGAAGGCGCCACGGAGCTGTCTGTCGCGGGCACACTCAACCACGCCAAGAGTTCACTCGAGCGCTCCGAAACGCGCCTGTCCACCGCCCTCGCCCACTCCGCCAGGCTCTCCGCGCTGGCCCGAGGCCTCGACGTGTGTGCAATGGGCACAGCCGTCATCGGCGCCCTCCTCATCGGTATCCCGCAGACCACGTCGGGCACGCTCGCTCAGGTACTCCTCGCGGTCATCGTCCTCATTCCGCTCTCGTCTTTCGAGGGGGTCGCCGAGCTTGCTCCCGCGGCTTCCCAGCTGGTGCGCAGCGCCCAGGCAGCACAGCGAATTTGCGCTCTGCTGGACGACGAGGTGCCCACCAAGCCCCACACAATTCCGGAAGGCCCGACCGTGATCGAGGCACGCGACCTGGCGATCGGTTGGCCGGGCGGGCCGACCCTGGCGACCGGCATCTCTCTGACGCTGCGCCCCGGTTCCTCGCTCGCCGTCGTGGGTGCCTCCGGCATCGGAAAGACGACGCTGCTCGCAACCCTCACGGGCGTCATCCCACCCAAGTCGGGCGCAGCTCTCATCAACGGCGTACCCGCCTGCGGAGCGGACCGTGACCAGCTCACCGCACACATCACGATGACGGCCGAGGATGCCCACGTCTTCGCAACCACCATCTACGAGAACCTCCGCGTGGCGCGCGCCTCGCTGACCCGAGACGAGGCCTCGGACCTGCTCACGCAGGCAGGCCTGGACGAGTGGATCGAGTCCCTCCCCGAGGGGATCGACACGGTCATCGGTTCCGGGGGAACGACCGTATCGGGAGGCGAGCGTCGTCGACTCCTCATGGCGCGCGCACTGGCTGCCCCGGCTCCCGTTCTGGCAATCGACGAAGCCTCCGAGCACCTCGATGCGGCCACCGCGGACCGTCTCATGGAAACACTCCTCACGCCGTCTGCCGACCGCGCTACCCTGGTCGTCACGCACCGACTCAGCGCTCTTGACCAAGCCGACCATGTCCTCGTCTTGGCTGCCGACGAACCGGGCGGGTGTGCTCACGTCGCAGCTCAGGGCACACATGAGGACGTCACACACACTCTCCCCGCCTACCAGTGGGCCCTCGAGCAGGAGGAACAATGAGCCACGAACGCACAGAATTCACGCTTCTCCAGGCGGCGCTCGACCTGACGAGTTCACTCGACCTGAAGTCGGGACTGCAGAACTTCGTTGATCAGGCCTGCGCGCTGACCTCGTCGCCGCACGCCACGATGTGCGTGCTCGACACCTGGGGCGCCACCACCCTGCGCCTGGAGCACCACGACTCCTACCCTGCCCCGCCCGTGCCCGAGTCACTGCCGACTGTCATCCCCGTCAACACACCGCTCCTCGTCAACTCCCCGCAGGACGCGCCCGACATTGATCTGCCCGCCTCCACCCCACCCTTCCTCGGGGTCTCCGTCCTCGTGCATGAACAGGTCTACGGGCGCCTCTACCTGATGGGAAAGCCCGGCGGCTACACGGACGAGGACGCGGCCGTGGTTGCAGCCCTGGCCCCCGCGGCCGGCATCGCCGTCGAAAACGCAAACCTCTATGCGGACTCCAAGCGCACCGCCCGATGGATTAGCGCCTCCCAATCCCTGACAACGACGATGCTGGAGGGCGCCGATGAGGAGGAAGCCCTCGAACTCATCGCCAAGACTGTGCGCGAAGTTTCCCACGCAGACACCGCGATCATCGTCCTGCAGTCCGTCGGTGACACGTGGGCCGCTGAAATCGTCGACGGCAAGAACGCCTCCAACCTGCTGGGTCTCGTTTTCCCGCCCGAAGGGCGCGCCATGAGCGTGTTGCACGAGGGCACCGGCATGATCGTCGACTCGATGTCACGCGCGCAGACGATGCGCCTGCCCGAACTCGCCGCCTTCGGGTCCGCGCTCTATGCTCCCCTGCGCTCCCGTGGTGTTTCCTCCGGCGTTCTCATTCTCCTGCGCCAAATCGGTGCGCCTGAATTCGACGCGTCAGAGCTATCCCTCGCTGAATCCTTGGCGTCTCAAGCCACCCTTGCGCTGGAGCTCGCCTCCGCTCGCCACGCCCAGGACGTAGCCGCGCTGCTCGACGAGCGTGACCGCATTGGGCGTGACCTGCACGATTTCGCCATCCAGCAGCTCTTCGCCACCGGCATGGCGCTGGACGCAGCAAAGCAGAAAGTCGCCGCCAGGCAGGCCGATCCCTCATCCATCGAGGCGCTCATCGACACATCCCTCGCATCCATCGACGAGGCCGTCCGCCAGATCCGCACCATCGTGCACAACTTGCGCGAGCGTGACAAAGCGGTCGGTCTGGTTGAGCGTATTCGCCGCGAGTCCTCGCTCACCCGTTCCGCGCTGGGTTTTGCCCCCTCGCTCGTGATCACACTCGACGGACGCGCCATCAACTCCGACCTGGATAACGAGCTTATTGTTATCGATGAGTTCGACGGTCGCGTCGACCCCGACCTCTCCGACGACGTCGTGGCAATCGTGCGTGAAGGCCTGTCCAACATCGCCCGTCACGCCCATGCGACAGCAGCAACCGTGTGCGTCGACGTCTCCGGACAGGGAAAGACCGGACGCGTGCGCATCACGATCAACGACGACGGACGCGGCATCGACCCAGATCGGACGCGCAATTCGGGGCTGGCCAACATGGCCGAGCGCGCCCGACGCCACCACGGCAGCTTCGACGCGGACAGCGGCGACGGCGGTGTCGGCACGCAGATCCGTTGGATCGCCCCGCTCGAAGGCTAAGCTCACGCGACGGCGACGATAACGGTGGGGGTGGATGTTCCGATTGGAACTCCACCCCCACCGCATGCGGACGAGAAATGCTATCTCTCGGCCGTCAGCTGAGCGTCACCCCAGCCACTGACCACCGCTGGAGAATGTGTACCAGCGCCAGCCGATCCAGTGGCCACCCGTGTACATGTCGCCACCGGTCCCGAAGTAGTACCAGACCCCGCCGATCTGCTGCCATCCTGTGACCATCCGGCCCGAGGCATCAAAGTAGTACCAGGTACCTCCCATCGGCTTCCATCCGATCGTCATGGCACCACTGTCACCCATGAGGTACCAGTGCGAGCCCATCTTGAGCCATCCGGTGTGCATTGAGCCGGAGGGATCCAGGTAGTACCACGCGCCGCTCGTGTAGAGCCAGCCGGTCTTCATCGCGCCGTTGGCTGCGAAGAAGAACCACTTGTCTGCCACCATCTGCCAGCCTGTGGCCATCGCGCCGGTCTCGGGTGCCAGGTAGAACCAGGAACCCGACAGGTTCACCCAACCGGTTACCTGAGCGCCTGCACCGTTGTGGTAGCGCCACGCACCGTCCCAGTACACCCAACCCGTCAGCATGTAGCCGTTCTGGTCGAAGCGGTACACGCGTCCGTCAAGGGTGAGGGTCTCGTTCTTGGCGTAGTCTCCACCGGTGATCTTCCACCACCAGCCGATGCCGTCGTTCATCCAGGTACCCACCGTGTGATCGGGTGCGGGTGCCGGATCGGGGGTCGGATCGGGTGTGGGTGCCGGATCGGGGGTCGGATCGGGTGTAGGTGCCGGATCCGGGGTCGGGTCAGGCGTGGGTGCCGGATCCGGGGTCGGATCAGGAGCCGGTGTCGGCTCCTCTGCGAGAGCCAGGGTGACAAGCCCCGATTCGGTGACCCCAGCCTCGTTCATGGCCATGACACGGACGACAGAACCAGTGCTCTCGCCGTCGATCGTGAGAGTCAGCTCAGGACCATTCTCATCTTCGACGATGGACCACGAGTCGGAACCTTCACGCTTGATCTGCCAGATAAGGGTCGGAGTCGGCGTTCCAGTGGCCTCGGCCTTGATCGTGACCTGCGTGCCTTCCTTAGCCGTCACGGTACGGAATGCGCCATCTCCGGAGATCTGCGCATCCTCCGCCGGGTTGGCGGTGACGGTCAGCGGCTTGATGACCGGAGGCTCCTGATCATCGGGATCCGGCGTCGGGGTGGCGGCTGCGAAGGCTTCGACCTCCGCGAGCGCAAACTCGCCGAACTCGGTGGGCTGGATAACGCGAATAAAGCGTGCGTCGAAGCCCTCGAAGTCAACTGCGCTCGGCCGACCTCCGACTCCCTCGACCTTGATCGCGTGGACGCCGTCAACCGCACCAGCGGTGGCTGGGTTGAAGGAGGCGTCAAGGCGCGTCGTGGAGGCGACCACCCAGAAGTCGTGCAGACGCTGGTCGCACGAGATTCCCTGGCAGTTGTCGGAAGACGAGCGGTTCCAGACGTTCACGACGCCGAGGGGGTGGTCCTCGCCGAGGTCGACCTCCCACCAGGGGTTGGCCTGCTTGCCGGTGTGGGCAACCGAACCGTTGTCCCACACACCGTCCGTGTTGCCGTCAACGGCGCGCGAAGCGGTGCCTCCCCACCCAGTCGAGGACATGGTGGCCGTCTTATTGAGGGCGAGGTTGTCGCTGCCCTTGGTGACGGTGAGGGTCGCACGCGCTGAGGTCGTGGAGCCGTTCGCGTTCGCGGCGACCGCGTAGAACTGTGCTCCGTCATCCTCGAGTGTCGTCGTCAGGGTGTACATGGAGCTCGTGGCGTCCGGGATTGCCGTTCCCTCGGTCGCGCCCTTGGGGACGCGGTACCACTGGATAGTGGCGGCCGGGCGGCCCGAAGCGACGACCGTGAAGGTAGCGCTCTCCCCCGCCTTCACAGACACCGAGGAGGGATCCGTAGCAATGACCGGCGGCTGGGTGGCCGCGTTCTCGTCGTAGACATGTACGGTCGCGCTCACGGAACCCAGGCGAATCGGATCGGCGTAGTAAGCGGGATGTGCCAGCTCGAGGCGCAGAGGTGTCACCTGGCCGGGCTCAAGGACGAGGCCCTCACCAACTTCTCCGGCCTCGATCTGTGCACCGGTCACCTCAATGGACGTGGTCCCGAGGGTGATCTTGTAGGTCGTGGAGGCGTCGAAGTTGCCCGAGAACTTCAGGGTCAGGTCGGTGATGGCCTTATCCCCCTTGTTCACGAGGTAGGCATCGTAGGCCTGCGGACCGGAGTAGCGCATCGCTGAGGCCCGTCCGAAGAACTGCTCCGAGGAGATCGTCGCCCCATCGACGGCGGCCACCGTCTGCGTGGGAATGTACGTGGGAGTGCCGTCGAAGGTCACCTTGATGACGGGACGCAGGTTCGGCTCTGGATTCTCGCCCGACATGGTCACCGTGAGGGTGGTGCCGTCCTGGGAGAAGTCGAGGGCGCGGTCGGTGCCGTCCACTGTCACGGCGCTCACGTGGCCGCCGACGCTGGGAAGCGTCAGCGTCTTGCCGGGGCTCCACAGCTCGGGGAAGAAGTAGAGGTCGTTACCCTTGGTCATCACCTTGCCCCAGTTGGGGGCGGGGAACCACGTCGGGCGCGCTCCCGTGATGGCGTCGGGATGACGCGTCATCCACTGGCCGACCTCAGTGACGACGCCGGAATCGAAGGCATCAATCGTGCCGTCGCCCTTCGGGCCGACGTTGTAGGCAAACTGGCCGCCCGATGCGACCGTACCGATGAGGTTGTTGACCAGCTCGCGTTCCTTGTAGCTCTTCGCGCTCTCGTCGCGGTTCGCCCACGAGCAGTAGCCCCAGCAGGCCGGGTAGATCGAGCGAATCGATTCCCATGGGCCCATGTGGAAGTCCGTAGTCACCGAGTTGTCGCCGCCGACCTCGAAGTCACCGGCCTTGTTCCACACGCGAGAATTGACCATCGTCTCAGGCTGGAGTTCGTGGACCCACTGGGCCATGCGCTGAGACTGCTCGGCGGTGGGTCCACCCATATCGAACCACAGTTCGGCGATCGGTCCGTAGTTGGTGAGGAGCTCGGTGAGCTGGGGCTTGATGACGGTCGTCATCAGCTCTTCATCGATGGGGTTGACATTGCCGTAGGGCTCGGGGGTCTGCTTCGTCCAGTCGATGATCGAGAAGTAGAAGGCGAGCTTCACGTCGCGCTTGTTGCACTCAGTAGACAGCTCCTTCATCGGGTCTTTGCCGTAGTTGGACTGTTTGACGATGTTGTAGTCGGTCGTCTTCGTGTCCCACATGGCGAAGCCATCATGGTGCTTGGACGTGATCATCAGGTACTTCATGCCCGAGTCGTGGACCGTCTGACAGATCGCCGCAGCATCGAAGTTGGCGGCCAGGTCCTTGGCCTTGAGCAGGTAGTCGTCGGTGGGAATGTTCTCCCAGGCCTTGATCTGCTCGGGGTAGCCCATTCCCTGGCGGTGTCCGTTGTAGTAGCCGCCGTAGACGGAGTAAACGCCGAAGTGCATGAACATGCCGTACTGGAGTTCTTGCCACTTGGCGATCTTGGGGGTGGAGCTCAGTGGGACCGCTGCGGGGACGCCGGTAGGCGCTGGCGGCGCGTCGGCAAAAGTGGGGGCGCTCATGGGTGCGAGCACCAGTGCCGTAGCGACCGCACACCCGGCAAGCATTCGCTTGAGGTTCACGGGGTGTCCTTTCGAGGGGTAATGGTGGACAACAGTGTCCGTCCTCAACGGTGAGGATGAGGCGAACGTTACCCCACAGGGCTTTCCCATGAATCAGTTTGATAGTAGCTTTCTGACAAATCAGGGACTTCCCTGTTTAGGCGGAAACTAAAACGGTCATACAATTCATGCTTTTCCGCTGACAGATACGACAAGCGGGCCGGTTACCCCGACCCGCTTGTCGACCTCACTGCCCTCAGGGACGAGGCATTGGCTCAGTTACGCCACGCAGCAGCCCTCTGCCCGGCGACCCAAGCGGCAACCTGCGTACGACGCTGCAGTCCCATTTTGGACAGCAGCGACGTGATGTGGTTCTTGACGGTCTTCTCGGCGACACCGAGCTTTTCACCGATCTCACGGTTCGACAGACCATCACCGATCAGGTCCAGGACCTTACGCTCCGACGGCGTCAGGTCAGCGGTCGGGTCCTCGTGATCGACGCGCCGACGCGTGAGCGTACGCTCATCTAGCAGCACACGGCCATCCGCGACCGCCTTGATGACATCCGTAATCTCCGCTCCGCGCACAGTCTTCAGAATGTACGCGCGCGCTCCGGCTTCCAGGGACTCAGCCAGGGCCTCGTCGTCGTCGAAGGACGTCAAGACCACCGGAAGGATCTGCGGATGGGAGGCGCGCAGGCGATTCATAATGTCGATGCCTGTTCCGTCGGGCAGCTGCAGGTCGACAAGGATGACGTCGGGACGCACCAGATCAGCGCGCCGCACGGCGTCAGCGACCGACCCGGCTTCAGCGACCACCTCAAGGGCCTCGTCTCGGTCGACGATCTCAGCAATGCCACGGCGAACGATCTCGTGATCGTCGACAATCATGACGCGCGTACGCGCAACGGTATTTTCACTCACGTGTCTGATTCTAACGGTCGGGAGGACACACGCCCTCGGTGACTACTACTTATTACTGCTCCGGAGAGAGCCGGCTCATCGCATCCTGCGCGGCCGCGTTCTCCGCATGCTTCTTCGACGAGGCCTGCCCCGTCCCGAGTGCGTCCGAACGCCCGGAGACGAAGGCATGTGCCGTAAACACGCGCTGGTGATCCGGCCCCTCGCCCTCCACCTCGTAGGACACCTCACCCAGGCCCTCCGCCTGCGCGTACTCGATGAGGATCGTCTTCCAGTCCTGGTGCTGCCCACGAGAGGGGGCATCCACGAGCAGGAAGCTCAGACGCTCCAGGATCACGCGACGAGCCTCCTCGAGGCCGCTCGTCAGGTAGGTCGCGCCAATGAGAGCCTCGAACGTGTCGGACAGGATGGAATCCTTGTCGCGTCCTCCGTGCGTGGATTCTCCCTTGCCAAGGAAGACGAAGTCACCCAGGTCAATGCGCCGAGCCGCTGCGGCCAGCGGCTGCTGCGAGACGGTTGCCGCGCGCATGCGCGACAGGTCGGACTCTGCGACGTCGGGGTACTGCTCGTAGAGCTTCTGCGCAATCACGATCGACAGCACGGAATCGCCCAGAAACTCGAGCCGCTCATTATTGGCGATGCCTCCGGCCTCGTTCGCGTAGGAACGATGCACGAGAGCGAGCTGCAACAGCGGGGGGTCAATGCGCGTCCCCCAGGCGTCGACGAGGGCGTCTGTGTCCGTGCGAGGGGGTACCGGTAGGTGCTTCGAACGGGCCATCACGAACGCTCCGACTCACTGTCCTCCCCCAGCAGGGACGCCAGGGAAGCCAGACGGGGATCAACAACGAAGTGCTCGTGATCCTCGGGCAGGTCTGCCCACTTCTCGCCGCACACATCGCAGAGGCCCGCGCAGTCATCACTGCACAGCGGGCGCGGGTCGACGAGAGGGACGATAGCGTCACGCAGCTGGGTCTCGATATCGATCGTGTCGCGCTCACCGATGACGAAGAGATCCTCTGCCTCTTCGTCATCATCGTCCGCAGGCGCCAGGGCGGGGGCGCCTGGTTCGAAGTAGACCTCTTGGCTGAGTACATCGTGGTGTTCGCGCACCTCATCGAGGCAACGCACGCACTCGCCAACGAGGTCCACCGATGTTGCCAGCGAGACGAGCACACCGTCCTCGACGCTGGTCATGTCCACGGAGATGTCCAGAGGCGCGCCAGGTACGGCCGACATCGAGGGGGTCCCGAGGTCATCGGGGGTCACCCACACAAGGTCCTCATGCAAGGTGGATCCGAGGGCGCGAGGCAGACGCGCCAGGGAGAGAACCAGGGTCTTGTCACTCATTGGCCAGGTCCACATCTGTCACGCCAACGCCGCGGCGCTCGGCGATCGTCCGGCGGCCGGCATCCGTGCGGCGCCCCAGATCGGAGATGAGCTGCGCGAGCTCGTCGAGGGAGTTCGCCACATAGTCGTCGGCTCCCTCGCGCAGCGATGCCGCCGAGCGCTTCGCCTCGGACACGATCTCGCGCGCGCGGTCCTCGGCCATGCGCACGATGTTCTCAGTGGAGACAATGCGTGCAGCCTGGGCGTTCGCGTCAGCGATCGTCGCCTCGGCATCCGAACGTGCCTGCGAGACGAGAGCAGTCGCCTCGTCGTCCGCCCGCGAACGCGTACGCTCGGCCTCTTCCTCGGCGTCGGCGATGATCTGTGCGGCACGCTCGTTGGCCTGGTCGAGGGTGGAGGATGCCCGCGAATTCGCCTCGGCGATGCGGGTTTCGGCTGCCGAGTCCGCGCGTCCCAGGACGGCGTCGGCATCGGCGACGACGGCATCGGCAGCGACGAGGTCTTCTGGCAGAGCCTCGCGGGCCTGATCGAGGAGGTCAAGCAACTCGGCCTTATTGATCATGATGGATGCGGACAGCGGGACCGTGCGCGAGGACTCAACGAGGTCTTCGATCTGATCGAGGGCGGCGATCACGGTGGAAGGACCGTAGACGGTTTCCTCGTTCCACTCGTCCTGCGTCTTGTTGTCGGGCGTGTCAGCCATGGCTGCCTCCTGCGTTCCACCGGGCATGATTCAGTGTCTATTGTCGGTCAGAAATCGCTCAACCGCTGGCGGGACATACCGAGAAATATCCTTTTTGAGTCCGACTAGCTCACGGACAGCGCTCGATGAGACATGCGCGAGTGCGGGGCGGGTTGGAATCCACCACGTATCGATACCGCCGACCTCGTCGTTGAAGGCGGCCTGAGGAGCCTCATGATCAAGATCTATTGCCGAGCGCACCCCCTTGACAATGAGGGTGGCGCCCAAGCGTGAGGCCTCGTCCATCGTCGCACCTTCCAAGAGCACCACGTCGACGTTTCGCAGGTGGGCGGTGGCTTCCTCGATGAGAGCGACCCTGCGGTCGGTTGGAATGAGCCCGCGTTTGGCGGGGTTGATGCCGACGCCGATAATGAGCCGCTCGGCGATGGCGCAGGCGCGCTCGGCGACGTCGAGATGCCCATTCGTAAAGGGGTCAAAAGAGCCCGGGAACAGTGCGATCATCGCGCATCCTCCGCATGTGGCGACGAGGCCTCGGCCTCTCGGGGAGCATTCGTGCCCTCCTCTGGATCTTCCTCGGGCAGAGGCGGACCCGCGAAATAGGCGACGGTTTCCCCCCACGTGCGCTGGTCTTCCAGGACGAGGAAGGACGGCCACGTGGGCGCGGGCGCACGGGTCGAGCGCTCAACGACGACGAGAGCATCGGGGCCGATCCAGGGGCCAAGGAGCGACAGGACGGCGGTCATGTCCGCCTCGGGAATGTCGTAGGGAGGGTCGATGAAAACAAGGTCAACGTCTCCGCACAGATCCTCGCCGGTGCGCGCAGCAAGATACGCACGAGCATCAGCTGTGACGACACGCGCAGGCAGACCGGTCGAGCGCACGTTGGCGGAGGCGACGCGCGCCGCCGCAGACGCTTTCTCGACGAGCGTTGCATGAGCGCTACCGCGCGAGAGCGCCTCGAGGCCGAGCGCACCCGTCCCGGCGTACAGATCCAGCACGACGGTCCCATTCAGGACGTTCATATGGTCGAGACGAGAGAAAAGCGCCTCGCGCACGCGCTCCGACGTGGGGCGTGTCCCGGACTTGGGCACGGCGAGGGTTCGTCCCTTGGCGCTACCTGCGACGATTCTGGTCATGCTCCTACCCTACCGGGCGCACCTCAGGAGCGTTGCATCCACTCGACCTGCCCTTCGGAGGCGCCGCGAAGGGCGCGCGCGAGGTCCGGATAATTGTCCAGCGTCGCGTCCGTCTCGAGGAGCGCATCGGCTGCTTCTTTGGCCACGCGGATGAGGGATTCATCGCGGCGAACGGAGAGGAACCGCAGGTGCGTTGCTTTGCCCGACTGCCCTGCACCCAGGACATCCCCCTCCTTGCGCAAGCGCAGATCAGCCTCGGCCAGCTCGAACCCATCCGACGTCTGCGCGAATGCCTGCAGCCTCGCGAGCCCCGCATCGGTGAGTTCATGCCGATGCATCGCGATACACAGGGAGGGCAGGGAGGAACGTCCGACGCGCCCACGCAGCTGGTGGAGCTGAGCGAGCCCAAACTGCTGGGAGTCGAGGATCACCATGAGGGTCGCCTCCGAGACGTCGACGCCGACCTCGATGACGGTCGTTGCGACGAGGAGCGGGGCGCGTCCGGCGGAAAAGTCCTCCATGATCTGGGCTTTCATGGGCGCGGGTGTGCGCCCCGTGAGCTCATGGATGGCCACTCCCGCGAGCGCCGGGTGGGATCGGAGGTAGGCGGCAACCTCGCTGACGGATGCCAGTGGACGCGCGTGCTCCTCGTCGACATCGCTCACCTCGTCGGTGGCGTCGATACGCGGGCAGACAACGTAGACGCGCCGCCCCTGCGCGATCTCCTCGGCGGCTCTCGCCCATGTGCGCTCCACCCACGCGGCGTTTGCTGCGTCCGCGAGGTAGGTGGCCACGGGCGTACGGCCGCGGGGCATGCCGCTCATGCGGGTTTCGTCCAGGTCCCCGAACACGGTCATGGCGATTGTGCGTGGGATCGGCGTCGCAGTCATCACCAGTTCATGGACGCTGTGCCCATCCTCGCGGGTTCGACGGAGCGCGGCACGCTGCTCGACGCCGAAGCGGTGCTGCTCGTCGACGACGACGAGAGCGAGGTCGGAAAAACGCACAGATTCCTGGAAGAGAGCGTGCGTGCCGACGACGATGAGCGGCTGCGCAGAATTCATGGCCGCTTGGATCTCTCGGCGGGCAGCCGGCGTCGTTGAGCCGGTCAGGAGACGCACATCAGGGGCTTCTTCTCCCAGGGGTGCGAGGAGCGCCCGCAGGGACGCCGTGTGCTGCTCGGCCAGGACCTCCGTCGGGGCGACGAGGGCGCCCTGGTGGCCAGCCGCGACAACCTGCAGGAAGGACATGAGCGCGACGACTGTTTTACCCGAACCGACATCCCCCTGGAGGAGGCGCTGCATCGGGGTCTCGCGCTCGAGGTCGGCGCTGATCTGCGCGACAGCGTCCTCCTGAGAATCGGTGAGCTGGAAGGGCAGACAGTCGCGGAATCGCTCAACGAGCCTGGCACCCTGGGGGGAGGCAACCGCCGGTGTCGCGCGTGCGCCACGCCGACGCATCGCGAGCCCCACCTGCAGGACAAACGCCTCCGTGAAGGCCAGTGCGCGGCGAGCCTGCTGGTAGTCCTCGTCCGTCTGCGGCTGATGCAGGCGACGAAGGCTGCGCGCATAGGCGGGAATGTCGACGCGATCGCGCACCGCGTCGGGAACCACGTCGGGCACGTCCGCATCGTCGAGGTGATCCAGGACCATGCCGACGGCACGGGCAATCGCCCACGAGGCGAGTGATCCCGTTGCCGGATAGATCGGGATGGGCCGGGAGGCGATTCGCTCGATATCTTCCCCGTCGACGCCTTCGAAGGATGGGTGCGTGAGTTGAAGTTTGCCGCGGTATGCTCCCACTTTCCCGGCAAACAGGAAGGATTGTCCGGGGGTGAGAATCCGCTCGATCGGTGCGAGCTTGTACTGGTTTTTCGCGAAAAAGGTGGCGGACAGGAACTGAATGCCGTCCGTGAGGGTGACCTCCAGGCGGACGCCCGATCCGGAGCGGTTAGCGATCAGATGCGCCGACGCGACCTCTGCGAGGATCGTGGCGTCCTCCCCCTCTCGCAGGGAAGACAGCGGGGTGAGGCGGCCCCAGTGGTAGTACCTGCGAGGCGCCACCATGAGCAAGTCGCCCACCGTGGCAACACCGGCACCTGCGAGTGCCTTCGCCGTCTTCTTCGGCAGGCGCAGGGACAGAGGGATATCGAGTGCACTCACAGCGGACACCCGGCGACGAGGCTCGGTCCGCTCTGTCCACCATCCCAGGTCTCCAGGTCGATCGATGAGGAGGCGTCACGCGTGGAGAGCAGCTGGCGCACCGTCGCGACCGTGTAGGGGCCGTCATCATCGCGAGAGACGAGCAGTCGCCACGACTGCCCTCCCCCACGCGCGGCCTCAGCCAGGGCCTCGGCGATTCCTTCGGGATCCCCGTCCAGCGGTAGCTGGGCGGTCGTCCACGTCGACAGCGCGTCGTGGGCACCGTCGCGCAGCATCCGCGCGAGCGTCGGAGCCGCCGCGAGGCCCCCTGGCTGCGGGACAAAAAGCGGGGCACACGCGCGGGCGACCGCGAGGACTCCGAGATCATCACTGCTGGCTGCCCGCAGGATCGCGGGCACTCCGGGCGCCGGAGCGGGAAGGACAGAGGCAACGGTACCGACTAGTGCCGCGCTGGCCTCGTCGCAGGGCGCAACGAGCGTCACGCCGGTACGCGAACTGGCCGCCGAGACGATACCGGCAGCATCACCCGAGTTCAGGTTGAGGAAAACGACGGCTCCTGCGCGTGCGAGTTCTTCGACGAGGCCGGGGGCACGGGTGCATGCGATGACTCGTGCGCGCTCGACTCGGCGCATCGGGCGACGCTGCAGGAGACGCACGCCGCGGTGGCTCAGCCCCTCGTCCGCCAGCTCGTCGATGCCGATCTGGGCATCGGGGCGAGCATCAGACACCTGAAAGCGAATGACCTGCCCGGACGTGGGGTGCGCAGCCAGCGGTGCGGAAGTATCCACGTGGAGACGCCACTCCCCCATTCCAAACAGATCCACACGGCCCACGTAGGAGAGGCGCGCACCGAGTCCCCCCAGGCGCACAAGCAGCCCACGCAGGTCGTCTTCGGTACCCTCCAGGATGATGTCGACCGTGAAATCACGGCCGGGCGGGGGTGAGGCGGCCTCCGGTGCGCGCGAGTGGCGCTCCGCGAGGTCAGCGAGCATCGCGGTGAAGGACTGCAAGATGCCGGCGTCGTCACGCATGGCGGCATCGATGCACGCGAGCACCAGAGCGATGAACGCACCGCCCGGATCGATACGACCCGTCGATTCATTCGTCGCTTCGACCAAGCCAATCTGTGCCTGGCTCGAAAAGCGGGAGAAGACGTCTTCCACCTCGGGGAGCGTATCGCCCATGTCCACGAGCTCGCGCACGGCACCACTGAGCATCTCAACGAGCGCATCCGACCATTCGATCGACGAGGCCACAGGTGTCAAGGAGGCCGCCAGCATGCGGCGGGCCGCGAGCGAGGTCACCTGGTGCTCATCCGCTAGGGCCCCGGCCCACGCCTCAAACAACGCGCCCAGCGCGAGACCACTGTGCCCGATACCCCGGCGGATAATCGTCTCCACGCCAGCTTCGAGAGCCACGCGCAGGTGGGCGCGCGGCTCCAGGGAGTCCATCGCTGCAGCGAGCGCAGCCATCGTCGCCGCCGCGTTCGTCCCCGTATCGCAGTCCGCCCCGTCCCATCCATCCAGGTCATCGAGGAAAGGCGCGAGTCTCGCTGCCTCCTCGGCACCGGCACGACAGGCCTCGATGATGACCGCTGCATTGAGCTCCATGACTCCCCTTTCCTCCCCGTCCTATTCTCCCCGCGAGGGTTGCTGTGTGCGACCTGACACGACCGATCACGCGTGCGACTTGTTGAAAGCGCGCATCATCCGCTATTCTGTCATGGTTGCCTTCGGTTCAAGCACCGGAGGATGCGTTCCCCGCGACCGTGGGGAGCCAAAGACTGAACTGGAAGACATACCGAGGAGAACATCGTGGCTGCCGTTTGTGACGTGTGCGGTAAGGGACCCGGCTTCGGCAAGAGCGTGTCGCACTCGCACGTTCGCACCAACCGCCGGTGGAATCCGAACATTCAGCGCGTTCGCGCCCTGGTCAATGGGACGCCCAAGCGCCTGAACGTCTGCACCAAGTGCCTGAAGTCCGACAAGGTCGCCCGCGCGATCTGAGTCGACGACGCTGACGTAACGCTGGAGGGGCGAGCCAAGCGGCTCGCCCCTCCAGCGTTTATTCGCTTACTGCCTCAGCTGCGCGCATCCCCCTGAATGAACGTGGATGAACGCCCGCGACGCTTAGTCGCGGGCGTTCATTGTCCTCCATGGGGCACAGAGGCTCTACCGAATACCCATCGCGGCCGCTACAGGAGTCCCGCAGCCAAGTCCAGCGGCGTCCCGAAACGATGATTCGTGATCGACACGGCCTGTTCACGCAGGAAGGGCAGCAGTTCCGTATGCGGGCACGGCGTCACCGCTCCCGTGTACAGCGCGACGTCGGGGCTTCCCACGCTTACGCGACTTGCGCGTTCCCAACGATCCTGCGAGGACTCCTCGCGCGGGCCGAGAACACGTACGCGCATCCCCAAACCACCCGAGTTCGCCACGAGTGTCAGGCGAGAATCCCACGAGGCCTCATCCTCAACCGTCACCTCCATATCCAGGGACTCGAGAAGGTCCGCCACGGAGGGAGGAAGTGCGTCGGCAAGGGACAGGCCGATCGGCCCGCCCGCCAGAACACCCGCCGCCAACACACGGACCGTGTCTACGAGGGTGGTTCCACTGCCCGCTCGCACGAGGACCGGAGTGGGGCGGTAACGCAGGATATTGCGCTCGCACGCCAGGGAGGTGACGTCACGGCCAACTCCGTAAGCGCATGCCCACGCAGCTGCGTCGTTTGCGACGGCGCTCCTGAGCTCTGCCGCCTCATCGGCGCTCAGGTGTGAACTCACCGCATGGCACAGCGCACGAACACTCGGGGCAAGCTGTGCGGTGTCCGTGGTGCTCTCCCCCACGGCCGCCTCGCGGGCTGCTTCAACCTCCCCGAGGCCCAGCAGGTACGAGGGACCGCCTGCTTTCGTGGTCGATCCGATGGCGGAGCGTTTCCATCCGCCAAAAGGCTGACGGCGAACGATCGCGCCGGTGATGCCACGGTTGACGTAGAGGTTTCCGGCCTCAATGCCTTCCAGCCACATCGCTAGTTCCTCGGTGTCGAGGGTGTGCAGGCCGGAGGTCAGGCCGTAGTCGACGTCGTTGACGGCCGCGATGGCTTCCTCAAGTGTATCGACACGCATGACGCCGAGGACGGGCGCGAAGTATTCCGTCAGATGGAACTCGCTGCCGGGAACCACACCCGCACGGATACCCGGGGTCCAGAGCCCATCACCCAGGTAGCGCGGCTTGAGCACCCAGTGCTCGCCCTCTCCCAGGGTGGTCAGGCCTCGCACGGCCTTCTCATCGTCAGGCACGACGACGGGACCGACCTGCGAATCGAGGGACGCCGGCAGTCCCACACGCAGCGACGCGGCCGCATCGACGAGCTGACGCGCGATACGTGAGGAGCGTCCCGCCGAACCCACGAGGATCAGCAGAGACGAAGCAGAGCACTTTTGCCCCGCGTGCGCGAAAGCCGAGTGCACGATGTCGCGCACCGCCAGATCGGGATCCGCCGACGGGGTCACGATAATGGCATTCTTGCCACTCGTCTCCCCCAGCAGGTGCATGTCGGGCTTCCAAGAACGGAAAAGACGAGCCGTGTCGTACGATCCGGTCAGCACGACGCGGTCGACACCCTCGTGGGTCACGAGATAGCGCGACACGTCCCCATCGTCGAGCGGGGCGAGTACCACCAGGTCTCGAGGGACCCCGGCCTCGTGAAAGGCCGCGACGAGCTCAGCCGCGCAACGCTTAGCTGGCGGGGCGGGCTTCAGAATGACCGCGCTACCAGCCGCGAGCGCCGCGGCGACACCACCAACGGGAATGGCCACGGGGAAATTCCACGGGGAGGCAACGACAGTGACATCGACGGGCACGAATCGCGCCCCCGCCATGTAGGCCTCATCGGTGAGCTGCAACGAAGCATTCGCATAGTGGTGACAGAAGTCGACCGCTTCGCTCACCTCGGGGTCGGCCTGATCGATGGTTTTTCCTGCCTCGGATCCAGCGACCTCGATCAGCTCGCCCCTGCGCGCTGCGAGGACGTCGCCGACGCGATGCAGCGTGGCAGCCCTCTCCTCAGGGGTGCGCGACTGCCAGGAGTGAGCAGCGCGGCTGGCGGACTCGACAAGCGCATCGATGGCCTCGTTCGTGGCCAGCGACTGCACTCCGGCACGCACAGCCTCCACACCCCGCGTCGAGGCCGGAATCGCCGCGGCGATGTCGCGCGCCCACTGGCGGTTTGCTGCCAGAGCGGGATCAGAATCTGCCTCGGATACGAACGGGCGATGCGCGCGCTCAGCCAGGCTCCCCTGCTCTGGCGCCACCCCGGCCTCGCGCTCAGACAGACGGTTCTGGCGGCGGTTCGCAGCGGGAACGGGCGCATCCGGATCGACGTTGGACAGTGCGGCGAGGAAGCGGTCGCGTTCGCGGGCGAAGATATCCTCGTTTGCGGCAATATCGAAGACCCCGGACATAAAGTTCTCGGGCGCCGCGTTTTCCTCAAGGCGGCGCACCAGGTAGGAGATGGCGACGTCGAACTCACGGGGGTTGACGACCGGGACGTACAGGAGGAGAGAACCGACGTCGCGGCGCACGACCTCCTGGATGCCGGTTGCCATGCCCGAGAGCATCTCAAACTCGACGCTGTCCTCGACGCCGCGCGCAGCGCGCAGCTCGTAGGCGAAAGCAATGTCGAAGATGTTTTGTCCGGCCACTCCCAGTCGGATCGCTCGCGTCCGTTCCGGAGTCATCGCCCAGCTGAGCATGCGCTTGTAATTCGTATCTGTGGCCTGCTTGGAGGGCCAGGTTGTCAGCTCCCAGCCGTGAATTTCCGCGTCCACCTTCTCCATGGACAGGTTCGCGCCCTTGACGATACGGACCTTGATGCGCGAGCCGCCCGCGTCCACGCGCGCACGCGCCCACTCCTGGAGGCGTTGGAGGGCACCGAGAGAATCGGGCAGGTATGCCTGGAGGACAATGCCCGCCTCGTAACCGCGCATATCCGGCTGGTCGAGAATCGCGGTGAAGACAGCAATCGTCACGTCGAGATCCTTGTAGTCCTCCATGTCGAGGTTGAGGAAGGTCCCGTTGTCGCGGGCAAGGCGGTAGAGGGGCAGGAGAGCACTCACGCCGTGGTCGACGACTTCCTCGAAGCCCCAGGGGTTGTGGGGTCCTGTCACGGCAGATACCTTGATGGAGACGTAATCGACGTCCTCGCGGGTCACGAGGCGTGAGACCTCGGCCAGGCGATGGGCCGCTTCCTTCTCACCAAGAACCGCCTCGCCGAGGAGGTTCACGTTCAGACGATGACCGCCTGCGCGCAGGCGCGCGAGCGCAGGGCCGAGGCCCTTGTCGGTCGCATCGACGACGAGATCACCGACGATCTCGCGGAACACGCGTCGCGCCACCGTCGTGACAGTGCGGGGCGCGAGGCGCGAGGCGGTTGACCCGAGGCCCATCGCCGCGGCCAATGCGGGCGGAAGAAAGTCCTTGCGCCCAGCCGACAGACGCTTCAACGCCGCGCTGGCCACGTCCAGATCCGCGGGACGCACGACGTCGTCAACGAATCGAGTGGTGAACGTCAGACCGTCCGGATCGGACAGGATTCGGGACAGAAGCTTGGCCGATTGCGGCGTCGGCTCGTGGGCCGACTCATCAGCCCAGCGGCGGGCTCGAACGATCGCTCTCTCCCCCAGCGCCCACAGATCATCGGGGCAGCGTCGAGCGTTGGAATTGGGGTGGGGCGGGGTGGGAACGGCGGTGTTCGTCATGCGTAGACCTCCAGGCGTGGATGAGCGACGGATTCTCCGCGTCACGTGCAGCGGCTTCGCTGGACACGTTCGGCAAAACTCCCGACATCGTGAAGTATGCTGGTTTGTCCATGCTAACCCTTCTCAGGGTTCTCCGTGTCACCAGCGCATGACCATAATACGCGCAACAAGGGACCTAAGCCCCAACTCGCAAAAAACAGCCGCAAACCCTCATCATCT
This sequence comes from Pauljensenia sp. UMB3104, assembly GCF_030217285.1. Lineage (NCBI taxonomy): Bacteria > Bacillati > Actinomycetota > Actinomycetes > Actinomycetales > Actinomycetaceae > Pauljensenia > Pauljensenia sp. UMB3104. The sequence continues at coordinate 64,315 of NZ_JASONN010000006.1, forward strand.
GTGCCGCTTTTCACAACACGACGCCTCCTGTGGGGAGGCACCCCGGCCTCGTTCACGAACGAATAAGCCAGCACACCTTCACGTCGTCAACCACACCGGCCATCACCTCGTGCATATTGAATTCGCGCCCACCATCCGCGCGCGAACACAACCACTGCACCTGAAGACCATCGGAGAGCGCAACAAGTTTACGTGCGATCTGCTCACTGGGCGCATCGGCGCGAACCTCGCCACGCGCCTTGCCGTGCTCGATCGCATCAATCAGGTAGCGAATAGCATCGAGCAGATGGTGACGGAACCACGGATGAGCCTGATGCTGCGCATCGATCACGGCAGCCGACATCGCTGTGTACAGGGCGACACCATCGGGATGACGTTGGTTATGCGCAACCATATCCACCCACGCATCAAGCGCGGCCTCCGCTCCCTCCTCAGCGCGCGGAAGACGACTAACAATCCGACGATCACGCTCATCAAGGACAGCCGCGAGGAGCTGATCCTTCGACGCGTAGTGATGCAACAAGCCAGCCTTGGAAATATCGGCTGCGCGCGCGATATCCGCCAGCGACGTCGCAACAAAACCACGCGTGGAGAAAAGGATCAACGCCTCCGCGAGGATACGCGCCTTTTTATCCTCACTGCCGGCCTTCGGTCGACCGGGCTTGCGCGTCTTCATTGCCTGGGCCTCGTTGCTCATGCGGCTGCTCCAGATTCGGTGTGACAGGGTTACCAAAAACCCATCATAGCGCGCAACCGCCGCTACGACACCGGGTATGCGAACTTCTTTCGCCGAGTCCGCATACCCGGTGCACACATGGCGTGAATACGGGCCTCAGTAGCCGAATCGCACCTCGAACTGCGGCTTACCCGACGCGTCCAATTCAAGCTTGCCATTCTTGTCGGTCTTCACCGTGGCCGTCACCCGAGACGTGACATCATGCTGCTTATCCCAGCTCTCCATGCCCTGGATCGTAAACGTCGCTTCGCCGGTGTACTCGCCACCCTCGTCCGTCGTCGCCTTCATCGCTGTGGGCATCGTCTTGACCTGCAAGAGAGCCAGCGTCCGAGACTGAACCGCCATCGGACAGGCAGTATCGATATTGCCCGGAACGGTCGCACACGAGTTCGTGAGCGCAGCCGCAGCCTCGAGCGCGGCGGCGGCCATCTTGTCGTTATACGTGCCCGTCAGCTCAACCGTGCCACCGTATGTCGAGCTGTCGTACCCGGTCGCAGCCTTGACGGACAGAGTCTTGGGTGCCGCATCAATGTAATCCCCTGTCTCCTCCGGGGTGAACGTGTAGACGCCGGGGTAGAGCACGAGAGAGCTGCTGGATCCCTCCTTGAGCGTCGCAATCGAGAGCTTTTCTCCGCCGATCGAGAATGCCGTAACATTGTCCGCCTCCACATCGACGCGGGCAACCATCGCATCCTGGATCTTCCAGTTCTTCAGCAGGCCAAACGTCTTCTTCGCCTGGCTCACACGGAAGGAACGGGTGAAGCGTTCGCCATCGAGGCGCATCGTCGCCGTCACGACGCGTTCCTTCGCGTGCTCCGCATCGTCGACAGTCACATCCTCAATTTCGATGCGGGCGCTCGCCGAGGCCATGACCTGGTCAGAGAGGAATCCGCGCTGGTCATTGGGCAGACCAGGATCAACCATGGCAGTTGCTGCGCTCGCCTTCCCTTCCGCGAGGAGACCGAGATACTGGCGGACCTGTGCTTCGGGTGTACGTGTCCAGTTCGCGATCGTCAGGGCGACGGTTCCGACAACCACGAGGACGACGAGGGCCACAACGCTGATCGCGATGCGCTTGATACGTCGGCGGCTCTTGGCGGACATCGGGGTGAAGGTCACGCCCGTCTGGGGCACGACGGGCGCCTGAGCGGTGGCGTACTGGGGGTTGGCAGGGGCAGGAGGAGGGGTCAGGTTGTCCGAGGGGGCCGGGGGTGGGGGCACCATTCCCTGATTCGCGTCGTACTGCTCCTGAGCCATCGCTTGCTCCTCACTCTTGTCCGCGCTGATGGAATACCCCTGAGACGGTCATGCTCACGCCGGAAGCCGCACCAAAGGCGTTAAATTTTCTCACACGGTATTTATTTCATCAACCGAATAATCAGCGTGCGGGCACGTGGTGGACACGCATCATTCCCCCTCCGCGGAGGGGGATGTGCGAGAGATAGACGTCCCATTCACGCCCGCAAGCTCGGGCATGGGGCTCTTCGAATCATCGCAACCTCGGCGGCCGATTCACCGCTTCCGCATGGTCACTGTGACGTTCGGTTTCCCATCGATGTCAACCTCGGGAACACCATCCGCGCTCATAGCAACCGTCGCCTCCACTCGGACCGTCAGGTCGTGGGAGGAGCCATCCTGGTAACGGAAGACAGCATCTTCGGCCTCATATATCCCGTCCTCGGTAGCGCTGGTCAGCACCTGCGGTACATTCAGCAGCTCAATGGCGGTCACCGCCGAGGTACGTAACTCAGATGGGCACGAGGGGTGCATGTTCTTGCCCAGCGTCGCACAATCCTCGACCTTTTTCTGCACAGCACTCAAGACATCGTTCCTGAGCGCGCTCGTCAGCTGGCCATCCAGGGACACCGATGTCGTTTCATAGGTCGAGGCATGCGCCCCATTCTCCACAACTACCTGAGTAGCCGGGGCATTCACGTACGGCCCAAGACCTTCCGGCTGAAAAGTGTAGACACCCGGAAAGAATAGATATTCAACTGGGGCAGCGTCAGGCGATCCGACTCTCGCTGAAACACTCCCAACGCTAAAGGACGGCACGCGCACTCCTGAGACGGGAACCTTGACGAAGAGGCCATCGCGTATCTTCCACACGGACGAGTCTCCCTCTTCCTTACTCCGTCGCTCCACCGAAAAGGTATGGGTAAAACGATCACCGTTCAGGCGTAGCGTTGCCGTTACTTCCTTCGTGTTGATACCACCAGTGGAATAGGTCGGTTTGCTGACCGATTCAACGACAATCCGAGATGAGGCTGCCGTCAACACCTCATTCGTGAGAAAGAGACGCTGTTCGTTCGGAATGCCAGGGTCGACCATCGCGAGCGCGCCCGCTGCATCCCCCTCGGCTAGGTAGCTGAGATATCGACGCACCTCACCATCGGGGGTCCCTTCGACGCGCTCGATCACCCATACGAAGGGAGTGAGAGCGAAACTGAGGGCGAAGAGCGCAACAATTCCGAGAAATATCTTCACCTTCTTGCGTCGTTTGGGTTCCATCGCCCGGTATGCAGCAAACAACTCTCCGGCGGTCCCGCGGTTGGGTCCACCGCCGGGTACGGCACCCGGCACGCCAAACTGCGGCACGGCCTTTTTTCTCTGCATTGAGAACGCCCCTACATGCTCGGTAACTACTTCGTAGGGTTAGCGTACGTCATCACCGTCTCTCGCACAAAGAAACGCTGTGGGCTGTGTGTCCTTCCAAAGCGGAGACGACCTCGATAGCCTCCGACAGTCAGTTAGTTGAAGCGCACCGTCGTGTTTTCGGTGGCGGAGGTGCCTGTCCCATCAATGGCGACGACCGTCTGGGGGTCGACAGTGCCTCCATCACGTCGACCTTCGGGCGTCAGGGTGTAGACACCGGGGAAGAAGTAGTATTCCTGCCAACCTGTCGACAGCGGCTCGACGCCCGCGGAATCACCGGTCACGCTAAATCCGGGGACTCCATCACCCGTCACGGCCACGTGCACCAACAGATCGTCGAACAAGTACCACTCCTCCGGACGGTCCTTCGTCGGCTTATGGTGATAGACGGTGAAATCATGGGTGATACGCTCGCCGTTCACGCTCATCGTCGCCCGTACCGTCGCGCGGGAGACCACGCTCCATTTACTGGTCAGGCTTTCGACCGATTCAATGGCGATACGAGAGTCCGAGGCCGACAAGACATCATTCGTCAGGAAACGCTTCTCGCGATCTGTCATCGGCCTCGTGAGCATCCCAAGCGCTGATTCTGCGTCCCCATCGGCGAGGTAGGTCAAGTACTGCCGCACGGTATCCTCGGGGTTTGTGCGAGGCATATCCATCAGGTGAACAACGCCGAGGACGAGCAGGCCGACCACAACCATAGCGATCACCCACACCTTGTTATCGCGCCTCCGTTGCGTCTCCGACAAGGCGGGAGGCGGGGCACTCATCCTGTGGCCGACGTTGGCGCCGTACGATTCCATCGGTTCTCCTCACTGTGCCATTGTCGCCGATTTACGCCTCTCAGAGAGCGCAAGACTCAACGGATGCAAACTCTGCAATTGTCCCATGAGCGTCGCGGCACCTCAAGGCCTCTCACTAGCGGGCGAAGGACACCCTAAAGTCAGGCTTGCCGTCCTGATCGAGCTTCAGGAGCCCGTCACTGTCGAACTGCACATCGAGAATCAGCACGGTATCCACGTCGCGAGTCCCCTCCATGTAGTACTTATTCGAGTACGTCGCTGTGAAGGTGACGTGCCCCTGGAAAGCTCCCGGGTCTGTCTTCAGCGGCTCCATGGATGTGGGCATCGTTTTCACCGAGATCGCGGTGAGCGCATCGCTCTGAATCGCAAAGGGACACACGGAGTTCTGATTGCCCGGGATAGATGCGCACGAGTCAACGATCTTCGTGCCGGCCTCGAGCGCCGCGTCCTTCAGATTATTGTTGTAGGTGGCCAGCAGGGATACATCGCTCGCATCGCCGTCGGTATTCGTACGATGGACGACATCGAGCACGGCAACGGTCACAGGAGTTGAATCGACGTACTCACTCGGCGCGACCGGCGTGAACGTGTACACGCCCGGGTAGAAGAAAAAGGTCGCGCCCTCCCCGGTGACCTGCTTCTTCGGAGCATCGGCACTTTCGTCACCGACGGTGAATTGGGCGTATCCCTGAGCATCGACGCTCACCTGGGTGACCAGAGCATCCTTGACCTGCCAGTTGTCCAGAACGCCCATCGTGGGCTTCGCTTTCGTCACGGTGAACTGGTGCGTGAAACGCTCACCGTTGACCTGCATGGTCGCGGTCACCGAACGCGTACTCGACTCATCATTCCTATCGGCAACGACATCTTCAATGACCAAGCGAGACTGAGCCGAGGCCATGACACCGTCAGTGAGGAAGGTTCGCTGATCGTTCGCAACGCCCGGGTCGACCATCGCAGTTGCGGCGCTGGCATTGCCTGCCGCCAGCAGATCCAGATACTGACGCACCTGCGCCTCGGGGGTGCGCGAACTATTGGCCACCTTGATCGCAACCACGCCAGCGACCACCAGGACGAGGAGGACACCGATCACAATCCCTATCGCCATCGCGCGCTTCTTGCCCCGGCCAGGCGTGGGAGCTGAAGCAGCGGCTGTCTCATTGCGCATCGACTGGTCACACTCCGCCGGGATTGCAGGCGAAACCGCAATCGGAGCGCCCATCGGTTCATTTTTCTCAGTGCCCATCATGTGCTCCTCACACCCATTGACAATCCATGACCGAGCCAGCAGCACACCTCGTATGCCCGGACAATCGGCCATTCAGGCGTGCTCAGTATCACGCCACAAATGCCCATAGTCAAAGAGCGATCACATGACGGATGCGCCGTGCCCACCCACAACGGACGGACACGGCGCAGGAAGCTCACGAGGTGTGCGTGTTAGCGCGTAAAACCTACCGTGAAGTCTGGCTTCCCATCCTTATCCAGAATGAGCACATCGTTGTCATCCAGCTGCGCGACGATCTCTATCTTGGCTTCAACGTCGCGAGTACCCTCCATGTAGTACTTGTTCGAGTACGTTGCCGTGAAGGTGACAGCAGCCCGGAAGAATGTCGGCTGATCCGGAGATACCGGCCCGAGGGCCTTCGGCATGGCACCGGAGACCGCGGTGACCGCATCGCTCTGAATTGCGAAGGGACACACCGAGTTCTGGTTGCCCGGGATGGACGCGCACGAGTCGACGGCCTCCTTGCCAGCATCGAGCGCTGCCGCCGTGAGCTTAGTGTTGTAGGTGGCTGTCATCGAGACAGAGGTACCGTCTCCGCTCCACGTATCACCGAGGATCGACACGGTTTCCGGGTTGGATTCGGCATACTCGCTCGGTGCGACCGGTGTGAACGTGTAGACGCCCGGGTAGAAGAGGAAGGTCGCATCGTCGCCGTCCTGGCCCGTCCGATGGGCGTCGGCACTCACGTCGCCGACGGTGAATTGGTTGTACCCGCGAGCGTCGACGCTCACCTTGGATACCAGAGCATCCTTGACCTGCCAGTTGTCCAGAACGCCCATCGTGGGCTTCGCTTTCGTCACCGTGAACTCGTGAACGAAACGCTCACCGTTGACCTGCATGGTCGCGGTCACCGTACGCGTATCAGACTCGCCCCTCTTTCCGTCGTTCTCGTCCACGCCAGCGCTGATGTCCTCAACAACCAGCAGCGACTGAGCCGACGACATCACCGAGTCCGTCAAAAATACGCGCTCGTCGTTGGCTACGCCCGGGTCGACCATCGCAGTTGCGGCGCTGGCATTGCCCGCCGCCAGCAGATCCAGATACTGACGCACCTGTGCCTCGGGGGTGCGCGAACTATTGGCCACCTTGACCCCAATCACGCCAGCGATCACCAGCACAGCGAGAACACCGACGAGGATCCCGATTAGTTTGACGCGTTTCTTACTCGCCGGAGACATCGGCGTGAAAGCAACGCCACCGCCGCCAGAGACCGAAGGATTCACCCCCGCATGCCCCGCCTGTGGAACCGGAATCGGCGCATCCATCGGTTCATTATTCTCAGTGCCCATCATGTGCTCCTCACACCCATTGACAATCCATGACCGAGCCAGCAGCACACCTCGTATGCCCGGACAATCGGCCATTCAGGCGTGCTCAGTATCACGCCACAAATGCCCATAGTCAAAGAGCGATCACATGACGGATGCGCCGTGCCCACCCACAGCGGACGGACACGGCGCATCAAGCAGGCTGTCAGGCGTCGGCGTCAGCCTCGACGACGGGCAGTGCCTTCGTCGGCGGCACGCATGCGTCGCCCGCCAGCGCCGGGAGGGATAGGCCGGCGGTCGCCGGTATCTCCTCCGACGACTCCGCGAGCTTGCGCGCCACGCGCGACATCGGTTGAGACGAGGCCTCGTACCCTTCGGTCGTTCGGTTCATCCTCACGCTCTTCCTCTTGCTTTCCTGTGCTGAGCATGCAAGCATTCCGCGCCCCAGTTACTCAGCGGTCCACATCACACTAGTCTACGGAATCAGCCTGGAAATGGTCCCACGCCCCGCGCAGGACCTCGCCATCGAACATCGCGCAGGGATCCTCGCCCGACTCGCATGAGCGAGCTCGACCGATCGCTCGGAATCCTTCCGGCAGCGCGACGTCTGGCGGGAACGCAGCGATCATGCCGTGTTCCTCTCCCCCCTGGAGCACCCACCACACGGGATCTGCTTGGCAGATGCGAGCCGGAGTTTGCAGACGCCAGGCCTCTTGCTCGATCGCTGGCCGATCGAACTCAATAACGACTCCCGAGGCCTTGGCGATGCGCGCGGCGTCCGTGGCGGGCCCATCCGACAGGTCCATCATGGCCTGCGCACCCACAGCCGCGGCCGCGACGCCCGACCCAAGAGGGGGCGACGGTGCGCGGTACGTGTCGACGAAGGGAGCGAGCTCACCCAGCTGCTCGACGCCTCGGGCGGACGGATCAACGTGTCCCCCTTCGAGCAGATCGAGCCCGGCGTAGGAGTAGCCGAGAGTACCACTCACCGCGATGACGTCACCGGGGCGCGCGCCGTCACGTCGTACCACCGGCCCCGGGCAATAGCCGAAGGCCGTGATCGAAATGACGAGCTTCTCCCCCGCGCTCAGGTCCCCGCCGACGACGCCCGCTCCAGCCTCCCGTGCGCGGTCCCCCAGGCCTCGGACAACGTCAAGGAACACGTCGGCGTCCATGTCACGAGGCGCGACCACCGATGCGACGAGCGCCGAGGGACGTCCACCCATTGCGTCAATATCCGCGAGATTCTGGGCGGCGACGCGCGCACCAACCTCGTACCCGGTCGACCACGAAAGGTGGAAATGCTGGTCCTCCACCATGACGTCCGTCGTCACAATGAAGGATCCTTCGGGAGCTGCCACCTGGGCACAATCGTCGCCGATACCAATGATCGTGCGATCGCCGCGCGGAAAAGACTCGCGGAAATGAGACACCAACTGGGCCTCGGACAGGTCACCTAACTTCATGAGACCCAGCCTAGTCGCGTGCGCGTCACTGCGCTGCAAGGGCCGGTCAGCTCTGGCGGCCTCGCACCGTCTGGGAGGCGAACAGGCAGGTCGCGGCCGCGCTGGCCACGTTCAGGGACTCCGCGTCGCCGCTCATCGGTATCGACACAAGCGCGTCGCACAGGCGCATCTCGTCCCCCGACAGGCCCCGCGCCTCGTTGCCGAACACCCATGCGTGGGACTGCGACAGGCGAGAACGAGCGGAAATACCCTGCACGAGGAGGTCGGACAGGCTCAGCGAACCCGCGCCGCCACTGGTGCCCAACAGGGCCGCGCTGCGACCGTGAATGAGCGCGCGAGCATCCGCGAAGGACGCGACCTGGCACACCGGAATGTGGAAAACGGATCCGGCGCTCGAACGGACGACCTTCGGGCTCGCGGCATCCACCGTGCCCGCAACGGCGACGACGCCAACCGCGCCGAACGCATCGGCGGTGCGGATGATCGTGCCGACGTTGCCGGGATCGCGCCCCTGGGCGAGCACGACGATCGTCTCACCCACGCTCGGCTCGGGCAGCTCGCACAAAATCGCATCGAGCGAGGCAACCGCGCAGATTCCCTGGGAGTCACCCGAAAGAGCCGCTGAGACCTCGGCGGTCACGGGATGCACCCAGCGCGTCACGCGCCGCGCCGCTTCCACGACATCCGCGTGGGTTTCCCACACGTCCTGCCGCACATACACGTCACGCACGCACTCACCGCGGTGCGTGACAAGTTCGCGCACGGCCTGCGGCCCCTCGACGAGCATCAAACCCGAACGCGAACGCGCCGAGCGCCCGACCAGACCCGACACCCTGCGCACGCGATCGGCGCGGGGATTATCGAGAACGGTCAGGCGCTCGGCGGAAGAGCTCACCTATCAGGCCTTGGGGGCGTTGATGTCGGCGGGCAGCGCGTCCTTGGCGACCTTCACGAGGGCGTTGAACGCGTTGATGTCATTGACAGCCAGCTCAGCCAGCATGCGACGGTCGACCTCGACGCCGGCCAGGTTCAGGCCCTGGATCAGGCGGTTGTAGGTCAGGCCCTGGGCGCGGGACGCAGCGTTGATGCGCTGGATCCACAGACGACGGAAGTCGCCCTTCTTGGCCTTGCGGTCGCGGTAGGAGTAGACGAAGGAGTGAGTGACCTGCTCCTTGGCCTTGCGGTACATGCGCGAGCGCTGGCCGCGGTAACCGGAGGCCTGCTCGAGTACGGTACGACGCTTCTTCTTGGCGTTGACAGAACGCTTAACACGTGCCATTTTCTACTGTTCTCCTCTAACTCGAGCTCACTTGCCCAGCAGACGCTTGACGCGCTTGACGTCAGCGGTCTCCAGGACCTGGTCGGTCGCCAGACGACGGGTCTTGCGGCTGGACTTGTGCTCCAGCAGGTGGCGGGCGCCGGCCTGCTCGCGCATGATCTTGCCCGAGCCGGTCGTGCGGAAGCGCTTCTTAGCACCGGAATGAGTCTTGTTCTTCGGCATTTCTATTCCTTCGTTGTCAGGCGATGGGTATCGCCGTCAGTCCTGTTCGTCAGCCTTGTCGGCTGCCACTCGGGCCTGGTCCTTGCTGGCGCGCTCCGCGCGCTTGCCCCGGCGCTCAGCGCGCTCGGCCTCGCGGCGCTTGCGCTGCTCGGTCAGGGCGTCAGCCTTGCGCTTGGTGGGTGCCAGCACCATCGTCATGTTGCGCCCGTCCTGACGGGGCATCGACTCGACGGTGGCAAGCTCACCGATTTCCTCGGCGAGGCGCTGCAGGAGGCGAACGCCAGCCTCGGGGCGAGACTGCTCTCGACCGCGGAACATGATCATGACCTTGACCTTGTCGCCAGCGGACAGGAAGCGCTCCACGTGGCCCTTCTTGACGCCGAAGTCATGATCGTCGATCTTCAGTCGGAAGCGGATTTCCTTCAGTTGCGTGTTCGCCTGGTTGCGGCGAGCATCGCGGGCCTTCTGGGCGGCTTCGTACTTGTACTTGCCGTAATCCATGAGCTTTGCGACGGGCGGCTTAGCGTTCGGCGCAACCTCAACCAGGTCAAGTCCGGCCTCCTCGGCCAGACGCAGCGCGTCCTCAACTCGGACAACGCCGACCTGTTCACCTCCGGGTCCCACGAGGCGAACCTCGGGGACTCGAATACGCTCATTGATGCGAGTCTCGCTGATGAGCGGCTCCTTCCACAGAATCCTTATGCGCGAAACGAAAAGCCTCCGTTACGCGACGCGCACGGAGGCTTCCATAGGGTCAACACGCACGGGTGCTGACCGCCGAACCCGATCCCCTGCGCGGCTCCTCTGAGGGCGGCATCCTCTCGTGCGAGAGGCGGGTATCCAGGTGGGATTTCTCCGCTTGCGTTCCGGGCTCTCGCCCAGACGGTCGTAGTTACTCTACCAGAAATAGCGCGAGAACGCCAGATCAGCGATCATTGCGCGCCTCACGCTCCGGTGGGCGCTCGCTGAGCAGTCTCAGCGCAGGACGGGCGCGATCTCGACTCGGTCCGCCGAGGCGATGAGGCGAGGGTTCGATCCCAGGGCGTTCAGGGCGGCCGACAGGCTTTCTTTCATTGCCGAGGCATCGGCCCCCTGGGCGTAAGACGCGCGGTCCACGGACACGAGCACGCGCGTGAGTCCGTCGCCCGCGTAGGCGATCTCAACATCGACGATGGCGGGGCACGCAGCGCTGGCCTCGGCAAGCAGAAGCTCACGCAGGGCCTCATCACGCCAGGCCGGTAGCCACTCATCCCCCTGCGCGAGGGCGGCGACGGCGGGGCGCGGCAGCAGCACGGCATCAGTGCCCGGGTTGACGACAATGCGCCCACCCGTCTCAACGAGGGCCGTGAGCCCGATCGTGCGGAAGTCCAGGGCCATCGGGCGGTCACCGGGGCGGTGGGCAGACAGGGCCTCGGCCGACGAATAGATGGCGAGCGCCTCCCCCGCGGGGGTTTGCGCGCGCACGAAGTCGATCGGGTTGTGCCCGTTTTCTCCGGCGTGAACACCCGTCACGCGCGGGTCGGGTTCGACATCGATAGGAACGATGACGCGTTCGAAAACGAGCGCGTCAACGAGCTCCTCAAGCCTCGCCGCCCCCACGTCGCTCCCCAGCCCCAGCGCGAGCGCGCGGGTGGTACGAGGAAGCCCCTGACCGACGTCCGTGCGGTCGTGGCTCATCATCGACAGGCGCTGCGCCAGTCGATTCTTCTGTTCCTCCGTGAGGGAAGGCTGCGTGGGGGTCATGACTGCTCCTCGTATCCGGCAACATCCAACGCGTCGGCCAGAGTAAATGCGCCCTGGTACAGGGCCTTTCCGACAATCGCACCCTCGATGCCAAGAACGCGCAGCGCCTCGATATCGTCCAGGGAGTTCACGCCACCGGAGGCGATGATGCGGGCGGGAGTGCGGTCCGCGACCCGGGCCAGCAGGTCCCTGTTCGAGCCATTCATCTGGCCATCTCGCGTCACGTCGGTGACGACCAGTCGGGCTACCCCCGCCTCGTTCAAGGTGTGCAGTGCCTCCCAGACGTTTCCGCCCTCGCCGCTACCTCCGCGCGCGGCCAGGCGATCGCCGCGCACGTCCAGGCAGACAGCGACGCGCTCGCCGTAGGTATCAATCGCTTCGCACACGGTATCGATGTCGCCAAGAGCCTGCGTCGCGATATTGACGCGCTCGGGTCCCATCGCTAATCCAGCCTCGATGGCACCGCGGTTCGTGATGCCTCCCGACAGTTCGACGCGCACAGGAACCTCATGGATGACTCGCGCGAGGAGCTCAGAGTTCTCACCGCGACCAAACGCCAGATCGAGGTCCACGAGATGCACCCAACGGGCCCCGGCCTCGTGAAACGAGCGGGCAACATCGAGCGGACTCCCCCAGGACCCTGCATCGACTGACCCCGAGGACAGACGCACGGCCTGCCCGCCCGTCACGTCGATCGCGGGCAGCAGCTGAAGAACCGTCATGATTGCTTGCGTCGGAACCAGCCGAAGGGGCCGCCACCCTGACAGCTGCCGTCGGCGGCCACGGAATCCTTGTAGTCAGCCGGCGTCGTACGACCCAGCAGCAGGTCCTCCGTCGCCGCGGGCATCGCACCGAGCAGAAGGCCAGCGGGAATCGTTTCCTCGGGCTCGCCACTGACGTAACGCTGAGCGGAAATGCGACCCGAGACGCCCGGTTCCACGCCGTCACCCTCCACGAGCCAACTCATGAGGGCCACGGCCCCGTACTTCGACAGGTTCGACACCGCGCGGGCGACTCGGTCCACGGCGTCGGGCATCGGGCGCTGGCCGGTGAGCAGAGCATCGAGCTCTTCCTCGTCGGTCGGAGTCGTCTCAACACGCAGCCAGACGGCAGTCCAGGGCTTGAGACGGACGATCGGCTCGCGCACACCCGACAACGCGAGCAGCGAATGCAGCGCCTCCGGATAGGAAATCGGGGCGAGCACGAGGGCAACCGACAGGCGGCCGCCATTCAAGTGCAAGGACTCGTCGACGGGCGTATCGTCCGGGTCGAGGGGCGGCAGGGAATCGCCAGCGGTGGGCGATGCACCCAGCGATGCAACCAGCGACTGGAACTCCGCATCGATATCGTCGTTGTGAGCGCTCACCGCTCCTCCTTATACTGTGTGTCTCTCTCCAAGGATACTGTTGATCCACGAGCGCGCGCGTGATGCGCTCTCCCCTCAGCGAAAGGACCCCGCCATGAGTACCCCGACGATCCCCGTTCGCGGGGAGATCAAACTCGGCCAATTCGTCAAGCTCGCTTCCCTCGCCGAGGACGGCGCCCAGGCCCGCGAACTCATCCAAGCCGGCGACGTGACCGTCAACGGCGAGGTGGAGACTCGCCGCGGCCACCACCTCAGCGTCGGTGACCTCGTCGAGGTCGACGCCCCCTGGGGCCGGGCCGCCGCAATCGTCGGTTCCGCCTCCTAACAGCCACAGCGAGCAACGCGAGCCGAGTCCCACCGGGGCCCGGCTCGCATCATCTCAAGACGAGGTCACGACCCCACCCGCACCGACGACAGCCTTGATATGGCTGAAGAAGGCACTCGTCTGCTCGACGCGCAGCTTCGGATCCAGCTCGACAATCGTCGTGCGTCCCGGTTCCGTCAGGTGCAGGCGCACCGGGGAACCACCCGGGTAGGACTCGAGGACGCCACGCAGGTCGGTGAGGAGCTCGGGCGTACACCGCGCGGCCGGCAGACGCAGATCGAGCGGCAGGTCAGCCCCACCCGACAGATCCAGAAGGGTCATCGACTGGCCATAGATGGTCATGCCCTCCTCACGCACGTTCACCTTGCCCTCGATCTGGACGATGATGTCCTGCGCGAGGTAGGTCTGGATCGACTCGTAGGAACGCGGGAAGAAGAGCACGTCCACCGAACCCGACAGGTCCTCGATCGTCGCAATCGCCCACGCGTTGCCCTGCTTCGTCACCTTCGTCGTCACACCCGACACGAGGCCCGCGATCTTCACGATACGATCCGCCATCGCCCCATCGGAGCCGACGACCTGCGCGATCTCGTAGTCCTGGTGGCGAGCCAGCGCCGCCTCCACGCCGCGCAGCGGGTGGTCCGAGACGTACAGGCCCAGCATCTCGCGCTCGGCCGCCAGCTTCGTCTTCCGGTCGAACTCGGGCAGGTCCGGAATGTCGATCGTCAGGCCCGAGCCTGAGTCTTCGTCCTCCCCGAGCGCACCGAACAGGTCGAACTGTCCGATCGCCTCGTTGCGCTTCACGTCGATGATCGCGTCCACGGCCTCGTCACAGCGCGCGAGGAGAGCCCGACGCGTGTGACCCATCGAGTCGAACGCGCCGGCGCGGATGAGGGACTGGATCGTGCGCTTGTTGCACACCACCTGGGGCACCTTGTCCAGGAAATCCTGGAACGAGGAGAAACGCCCCTTCTCGGCGCGGGTCTCCACAATCGCATCGACGACCGGGCCACCAACATTCTGGATGGCATTCAGGCCGAAGCGGATCGCCTCACCGTCAGGCGCGAAGTTACCCATCGACGCATTCACGTCGGGGGGCAGAACCGTGATATCCATGTGGCGGCACTCCGCCAGGTAGAGCGCACGACGATCCTTGTTGTCCTTCGTCGAGGTCAACAGGGCCGCCATGTACTCCGTCGGGTAGTTCGCCTTCAGGAACGCCGTCCAGTAGGAGACGAGGCCATAGGCCGCCGAGTGCGCCTTGTTGAAGGCGTACGCGGAGAAGGGAACGACAACGTCCCACAGGGCCTTAATCGACTCCTCGGAGTAGCCGTTATCGATCATGCCCTGGCGGAAGCCCTTGAACTGCTGGTCCAGGACCTCCTTCTTCTTCTTACCCATCGCCTTACGCAGAATGTCTGCCTGGCCCAGCGAGTACCCTGCCAGCTTCTGGGCGATCTGCATGACCTGCTCCTGGTACACGATCAGACCGAAGGTCGTGCCCAGGATGTCCTTGAGCGGTTCTTCCAGCTCCGGGTGGATAGGAGTAATCTCCTGACGCCCGTTCTTACGCAGCGCGTAGTTCGTGTGCGAGTTCGCGCCCATCGGGCCGGGGCGATACAGGGCGCCGACGGCGGAGATGTCTTCGAAGTTGTCGGGCTTCATGAGCTTGAGGAGGTCGCGCATGCCACCACCATCAAGCTGGAAGACGCCGAGGGTCTCGCCTCGTCCCAGAAGCTCATACGTCTTCTTGTCGTCGAAGGCCAGGTGATCGAGGTCCGGGTCCGGCTTGCCGTTGAGCGCGATGTTCTCCAGCGCATCCGACACAACCGTGAGGTTACGCAGGCCCAGGAAGTCCATCTTGAGCAGGCCCAGCGTCTCGCACGTCGGGTAGTCGAACTGCGTGATGATCGCACCGTCCTGCGGGCGCTTCATGATCGGGATGATGTCGGTGAGCGTGTGGGAGCTCATGATGACCGCACACGCGTGCACGCCCCACTGTCGCGTCAGCCCCTCCAGGCCGAGCGCGTACTGGACGACCTCGTGCGTATCGGGGTTCTCCTCGTAGAACTTACGGAACTCCGAGGCCTCCGCGTAGCGCTTGTCCTTCTCATCGAAGATGCCGTGGACCGTGATGTCCTTGCCCATGATCGCCGGGGGCAGCGCCTTGGTGAGCTGCTCGCCGACTTTGAAGTCCTTGCCCAGAATGCGCGCGGAGTCCTTCAGGGCCTGCTTAGTCTTAATCGTGCCGTAGGTGACGACCTGGCTGATGCGGTCCTCGCCGTACTTGCGCTTGACGTAGGCGATGACCTCATCGCGTCTACGTTCGTCGAAGTCGACGTCGAAGTCAGGCATCGAGATTCGCTCAGGGTTGAGGAATCGCTCGAAAATCAGGCCGTGATCGAGCGGGTTCAGCTCGGTGATCTTCATGGCGTAGGCGACCATCGATCCAGCACCCGAACCACGCCCCGGCCCCACGCGGATACCCTGCGACTTCGCCCAGTTGATGTAGTCGGCGACGGTCAGGAAGTATCCGGGGAAACCCATCGAAATGATGACGTCTTCCTCGTACTGGGCCTGCTTGCGCACGGCGTCAGGAATGCCGTTCGGGAAGCGATCACGCAGGCCTCGTTCGACCTCCTTGATGAACCACGAGGTCTTATCCTCCCCCTCGGGGACCGGGAAGTCGGGCATGTAGTTCGCACCCTCCTTCGTGGTCGTGAAATGCACGTCGCAGCGCTCGGCGATCTCGAGGGTGGAGTCGCAGGCACCGGGCAGCTCACTCCACAGGGAACGCATCTCATCCGAAGAACGGATGTAGTAGCCGTCGCCATCGAACTTGAAGCGATCAGGGTCATTGATGCGCGAGCCGGAGTTGATGCACAGGAGCGCGTCCTGGATCTTGCGATCATCGCGCTTGACGTAGTGCGCGTCGTTGGTGGCCACCAGGGGCGCGTTCATAAGCTTGGCGATCTCGAGGACCTGCTGGTGGGTTCGTCGCTCGATATCGATGCCGTGGTCCATGACCTCGACATAGAAGTTCTCCGCCCCGAAAATATCGCGCAGCTCCGCCGCCTCAGCCACGGCCTCGTCCCACTGCCCCAGGCGCAGGCGCGTCTGCACGGCACCCGAGGGGCAGCCCGTGAACACGATGAGGCCCTCGTGGAACTGATTGAGCAGCTCCTTATCCGCGCGCGGCCACTTACCGAACTGGCCGTCCGTCGAGGCGTAGGAACCCAGACGGAACAGGTTATGCATGCCCGTCGTGTTGTAGGCAACGAGGGTCAGGTGATTGTAAGAGCCGCCCGCGCTCACGTCGTCGGCGCGCTGCCACGGCTCGCCCCACAGCACCTTCTGACGATCGAAACGCGAGGTTCCCGGCGTCACGTAGGCCTCCAGGCCGATGATCGGCTTCACGCCAGCGTTCTTGCAGTTCGTGTAGAAATCGAAGGCACCGAACAGGTAACCGTGATCCGTCAGGCCGATCGCCGGCTGCCCGAGGCGCGCGGCCTCCTCCGCCATCGCTTTCGTCTTCGCAGCTCCGTCGAGCATCGAGTACTCGGAGTGATTGTGAAGGTGCACGAAGGAATCAGCCATGCGTCGATTCTACTGTCCGAGGCGCGCGCGAGGCCGACGGACGCCCCGCGTCACGCGGTCGTTCATCTCACGGCGTGACTCGGCCGCGACGGGGCCGGGCTGCCGAGCACTCCCCCAGCCCCGACGGGTCAGTCGTGGGGGTGCCGCAGTTCCTCAAGCGCGGCCTCGAGATCGGCCGGGTACGGGCTGGACACGCTCATCGGCATCCCGGTGCGCGGGTGCGCGAAACCAAGGCGCACCGCGTGCAACCACTGACGGGTGAGTCCCAAGCGCTCTGCCTGCGTGGGGTCGGCACCGTAGAACGTGTCACCCACGCACGGATGCCCGACAGCCGCCATGTGCACGCGGATCTGGTGGGTACGTCCCGTCTCGAGGTGCACCTCGGTGAGCTGCGCGCCCGCCATGAGCTCAAGCGTGTCGTAGTGAGTGACCGCGCGCTTACCGCCGTCGATCACAGCCATGCGCCATTCGCGCGACGGATGACGCCCAATCGGGGCATCGATCGTGCCCGAGGCTGGGTCAAGATGCCCGGCCACGACCGCGTGGTACACCTTCTCGATCGTGCGTTCCTTGAAGGCCCGCTTCATGACCGTGTAAGCGAGCTCGGACTTGGCGACCATCATCGCACCCGACGTGCCCACGTCGAGGCGGTGAACGATCCCCTGGCGCTCGGGAGGGCCGTAGCTCGTGATGCGGTATCCCGCGGCCTCCAGGTTGCCCAGGACCGTGGGGCCTTCCCACCCCGGTCCGGTATGCGCGGCGACACCGACCGGCTTATCGACGACGACGATGTCCTCGTCGTCGTACAGAATCGTCATGTCGGTGACCGGGGTCGGCTTATTCTCGGGTTCCGGGATCGTCACCTCGATGATGTCGAGGGCTCCGAGGCGATCCGATTTCCCCGCAGCAACGCCATTAATGAGAACGTGCCCCTCCCCCGCCAACTCCGCGCAGCGCGAGCGCGACAGCCCGAGCATGCGGGCCAGCGCGGCGTCGACCCGCTCACCCACCAGCGCATCGGGCACGGGCAGCATGCGTGAGCTCACTGCGACTCCTCCTTCGAGGGTTCTCGCGAGAGCGCGAGCGCGAGCAGCGGCGCTCCCAGGACGATCCAGATATCGGCGACGTTGCCGACGAACCAGGTGCCGTAGGCGATGAAGTCGGTGACGTGGCCGATGCCGAAGCCGGGCTCAGCCGTCAGCCTGTCAATGAGGTTTCCGACGGCTCCACCCGCCAGCAGCGCGATCGCCAGCAGCGTCGAAGCGCGGTGCACACGGCGAGCGAGCACCGCGAGCACACCGATGATGACGACGGTGAAAATCGTGAGAATCCAGGTCTTCCCAGCCGCGAACGAGAACGCGGCACCCGAGTTATGAACGAGCCTGAGCGAAAGCCACTGCCCGATCACGGGAATCGTATCCGAGCCGTCAAGGGCGGTGCGCGCCCACAGCTTCGACGCCTGGTCAGTGATAATCGCGGCCGCGAACACGAGGCCCGCGTAGATCCACGTCGAACGAGTGCGGATCGGGTGGGAGGAGTCAGCCATGGTTCCCTATCTTAAACGAGCGGCGGCGGCGCACCACGAAGTGCACCGCCGCCGAAAAGCGATTGCGATCAGTTCTCGCCGTTGCCGACCTCGTTGAGGAGGGTCTCGAGGTGGCTGCGCAGGTTCGTGCGGTATTCGGCCTCGAAGGTACGCAGACCGTTGATCTTGTTCTCGAGCAGCTCGCGCTCCTGGTCGAGCTGGGAGAGCAGCGAGTCCTTCTGCTTCTGAGCGTCGGCGATGATCTTCTCGCGCTCGGCGTTGGCCTCGGCGATGATCTTCGCGCTCTGCTCTTCGCCGTCGCGCACGTACTCGTCGTGGACGCGCTGAGCGAGAGCCAGCATCGAGGTGGCAGACTCCGCATCCTGCGGGCCGGTGAGGGCAGCGGCAGGAGCCGGGGTCTCGACGGCCGGAGCCGCAACGGGGGCGGGGGTCTCGGCGGGGGTGAAGTCGGAGTTGGACAGCTCGGCAACGCGACGCTCCGCAGCCTCGAGCTTCTCCTTCAGATCCTGGTTCTCCATCTGCAGGGAGTAGATGGTGGAGACAACCTCATCGAGGAACTCATCAACCTCGTCCTGGTCGTAACCCTCGCGGAACTTGACGTACTGGAACTTCTTGTTGAGGACATCCTCGGTAGTGAGCAGGGCCATTTCTTCGCCTCTCGGTCGTTTCGATTGGACGCGCGGAACCCGCACGCCTGGACGACCGGGAAGGCCGCCCGCTATCACGTCACGAAAATAATAACTGAAATTGTCACACTAGCAACATCCATCACGAGAAGAGGTCCAATTTTGTGGGGCCTCTCATCTCGAGATTTGATGGCTACAGGCTCATGAAGTAGAGAACATTCGCCAAGCGCTGCGCAACGATAAGGACCAGGAATAACACCATGAAACCGACATCAATCGCCATCCCGCCGCCGATGCGCAGGGGTGGAATAAAGCGGCCAATCCAACGGATCGGAGGGTCGGTCAACGCGTACAGCGCATTCGCAGCGACAAGCAAAATTCCGCTGGGACGCCATCCGCGCGCGAAAAACTGAACCCAGTCCAGAATGACGCGCGCAAACAGCACCATCATGTACAGGTTGATGAGGACACTCAGTCCCCACCCAAACCAGCCGAGGACGATCACGAAGATTCTCAGCCCTGGTTGTAGAGGGAACCGCGGCGTCCCGACGTGTTATCGCCCTGCACCTCGACCGAGGCCGGGGACAGGAGGAAGACACGGTTCGTCACGCGCTCGATCACACCATGCAGGCCGAAGGTCAGACCGGCAGCAAAGTCGACGAGACGACGGGCCTCTTCCTCACCCATGTCGGTGAGGTTGATGATGACGGGCGTGCCATCGCGAAACGCCTCGCCGATCGTGACGGCATCAGAGTAAGCAGTCGGGTGGATCGTCACGATACGCGTGAGATCCTCGACGGGCTCTTCGCGACGAATGCTCGTCAGGGTCGGACGGGACACAGGAGTAATGTCGGCCACGGGTGCCACCTCTTCCACCTCATCGAATACTTCGAATTCATCGATGGGCTCCTCGGGTGAGTACCAGCCCATGAACTTACGTGCGCGTGCACCGAACGACTCGCTCATTGTTCCTCCTTCAGCCGATGCATAGCCACAAGCTACAGTTCCCCGAGGGCATCAACCCGCACCCAGCTCGGCGCGTCGCGAGGAGGCAGCCGGCGAGACTCATCACGAGCCATCTACCGACGAGGCCGGAGCTCGCCACGGCACGGCGATGACACCCCGACGAGGCATGCGTGAACGTCACGCGGGAATGATAACGAGCGCCTGACGACCGCATGAGGGGTCGGCGCGATAGGAGAACAGGCCAGAGTCTTCGAGCGTGCACCGTTCATCGATATCGACCCGAACACCCAAGTCCGTCAGAGATGTGGCGGCAGCGTGCGGAAGATCGAGGGCCGGGGTTCCCCACGACGTGCGCCCACGAATCCCAGGCATCAGTCCCTCACTCGCCGCGGCCATGTCTGCGGGGACCTCGTAGCAGCGCCCACAGATAGCCGGACCAATGAGCGCGTCAAGAGGACCATCAACGAGGGCACGTATGCGCTGAGCGGCGCGCGCGAGTATCCCTCCGAGGAGCCCACGCCTGCCCGCGTGAACAGCGGCGACGACCTGCCCGGACGCGGCAGAGAAGACAACGGGCAGACAGTCAGCGGTCTGCACGGCGAGAGCAGGCGCATCCGAGCAGCCGCGGGCATCGATGACAATGCCGTCCGCGTCGACGGGACCCCACTCCCCCGCAGCTGGCCGATCAAGCGCATGCTCGCTATCCACGCTCCAGGGCACACCGCCGCGTACCTGCAGGAGCTCGACACGAGTCGAGTGCGTTTGATCCATCCAGACAACATCGCGCCCCAACGCGGCCGCAAGCGCGCGCCGACGTTCGCGCACGAGGGAGGGATCATCACCCACATGCAATCCAACATTGCCGCATAGCGCACCGGTGCCCGGGTCCACCTCGGTGAGGTGAACCCGGGCACCGGCCCAGATTTTGTCAGCCATCAGCGCAGGAAGGGCGGAATGTCCAGCTCTTCCTTCTCGGGGGCCTCAGGGTAGACGCGAGGCACCTCGAAGGAGTGCTCGGACTCGGACTCCTCGTACTCCACTGCGGCAGGCGCCTCGACGGGAGCCGGGGCAACCTCGCGCACCGGAGCGGCGACGTCCGCACGATGCTGAGGGCGACGGGTCGACACCTGGCTAATGCGGGTCGTCTCAGCGGCGGGAGCCTTTGCCTCGGGGGCAGCGGGACGCTGCTGAGCGACGGGAGCTGCAACGCGCGCAGCAGAAGGACGCGACATCTGGGTGTCGGCCACATCGTCGAAGCCAGCGGCGATAACCGTGACACGAATCTCATCACCGAGAGCATCATCGATGACATTACCGAAGATGATGTTCGCCTCGGGGTGGGCGGCTTCACGCACAAGCTGCGAGGAGGCGAAGACCTCCTGCAGGCTGAGGTCCGAGCCACCCTGGAAGAACATAAGGACGCCGTGCGCACCGTCGATCGACGCCTCAAGCAGCGGCGAGGAAATCGCGCTCTCAACAGCGCGCAGGGCACGATCTTCGCCGGTCGCAGCGCCGATACCCATGAGCGCCGAGCCCGCATCCTTCATGACCGACTTGACGTCGTTGAAGTCCACGTTGATCAGACCCGGGGTCGTGATCAGTTCGGTGATGCCCTGGACGCCCGACAGGAGGACCTGGTCGGCCGCGCGGAAGGCGTCGAGCACAGAGATGTTCGCGTCAGAGATTTCCAGAAGACGGTCGTTCGGGATGACGATCAGAGTGTCGACCTCTTCGCGCAGGGTCGTCACGCCACCCTCGGCCTGAGCGGCACGGCGGTTACCCTCGAAGGAGAAGGGGCGAGTCACAACGCCGACGGTGAGCGCACCCGCATCGCGAGCGATCTTGGCGACAACAGGGGCCGCACCCGTACCGGTGCCACCACCCTCACCGGCGGTCACGAAGACCATGTCCGCACCCTCAAGCGCAGCAGTGATCTCCTCGATATGATCCTCGGCAGCCTTACGGCCGACCGCGGGGTCCGCTCCGGCGCCAAGGCCGTGCGTCAGTTCGCGGCCAATGTCGAGCTTCGTCTCAGCGTCAGACATGAGCAGAGCCTGCGCGTCAGTGTTGACCGCGATGAACTCAACGCCCTTGAGGCCGACCTCGATCATTCGGTTCACGGCGTTGACTCCGCCGCCGCCGACGCCGACGACCTTGATCACTGCCAGGTGGTTTTGCGGTGTCGCCATGGATGTCTCCCTTGCATCAGACCCTCAACCTTTAGTTGAAGGTTGATGTTTAATGTGCTTCGTGTCGGAAAGAAATTAGGGGTCCGCGAGCAATCCTTCAAGCCAACACGCGGACAACAAAGAAGGCTTAACTGGTCACAGGGTGATTCGGCGATGACACGTCGTAGGTCGTCGCCTTGACATTCGCCAGTAATGTCGCGAGCACACGCGCCTTCTGAGGGGCATCAGCATTCGTTCCCCACTTGACACTCTGCCCGCCGCTCAGCGTGAAACTCACCTGTGCACCCGTCGACGTGACAGTGGCTACCTGAGAGCGTGTCTCGTCGTCCAAAGCACCAAGCGCCGACGCGACGTCGGCCGCTCCCACGCTGCGGTCTTCCGGCAAAGTCACCAACGGGTAGGAGCCCGCGCTCGCGACCTGTTGGAACGCCACGCCCTGGTCATCCACCAGCTGGTAGCCGCCGGGAACAGCCTCCGCGGCCATCGGGGTACGCATGGTCACCGAGATGCGCAGGCTCGTCGGCCAACGCCTCGAGACGGTCGCCGAACGTACTGCCACGTTTGATTCGACGGCCCGTGCGACCGCGGACGTGCTCAGGCGCGTCAGTGGCACTCCTTCAAAAGACGCAATCGATGAGCGCACAGAGTCAGCCGTCACGAGTGTTCCGTCTTCACCCGAGACCACGACCGAGGACGAAGAGAACGCAAACACCGGGGAGAAGAACGCTACCCAGGCGGCACCGCCAGCCACGGCAAGCGTCACAACCACCAGCGCAATACGACGCACGAGGAGCATGCGACGCGCGCGGTGACGCTCGCGGAGCCGGTCTCCCAGATCCGTGGTTTCCTCGCCTCCGAGCAGGGACGCGGCATCGGCGACGGGCTGTGGCCGATCAACCGCCGAGCGAGCGCGACGGCGCTCCACCAGCGACACGGGACGTCGCTTCGATTCCTCGGTGTCGCTTGTCACCTCGTCCTCGGGCACCGCAGCGATAATCTCATCGAAAGAGCGGGCGGTCGACGAGGCACCCCCCTCCGCGCGCGGCGGGCGCTCCTCACGAGGTCGATGCCCTCCCGGACGTCTCGGCGAAGGCGGCCTCATGCCTCCATTCGCTTCCACTCATCCAGCACGTCGGACGCGCAGCGAGTGATTGAACCGGCGCCCATCGTGACGCACACGCCACCCTCGGGGGTCAGTGAGGCAGCCAGGCGGGCAGCCTCGTGCATGTCCTCGACGTAGGACGCGCCCTCAATGCGCGAAGAGATCAACGAGGAGTCAACACCGGGCTCGGGATCCTCACGGGCCCCATAGATGCCCGCCAGGACGACATGATCCGCGCCCGACAGTGCCTGCGCGAAGCGCTCAGCGAAAATGCGCGTGCGCGAGTACAGGTGCGGCTGGAAGACCACGGTCACCTCGCCGTCGCCAGCGACGACGTGCGCCTCACGAATCGCAGCCTCCACCTCGGTCGGGTGATGAGCGTAGTCGTCGAACAGACGGCGCGTACCGACCTGACCGCGGGCCTCAAAGCGACGGGCCGCGCCCGTGAACTCACCCAGGCCGTCAGCGATGGCCTGAGGCTCCAGCCCACACTCGATGCCGGCTACCCACGCAGCGGCCGCATTCAGGACGTTATGCTCGCCAGGCACACTCAGCGCCAGCGACGCGCGACGCTCTCCCCACGTCAGCGTCGCGCCAGCCCCGTGAGCTTCCACGTGCACGTCGGAGATCACGACATCGGGATCACGCAGCGACCGATCCGCACGCCCGTACGTCACGACGCGCAGCCCCTCGGCGCGGGCGGCGTCCGCGAGACGAACCGCCCCCTCGTCCTCCGCGCAGGTCACCAGCAGGCCGTCGGGGACCAGTCTCCGCGCAAACTCAACGAAAATCTCCTCGAACTCCTGACGCGAGTGGTACCGATCCAGGTGATCAGGCTCAACGTTCGTCACGATCTCGATCGCAGGGGTGTAGTTCAGGAACGAACCATCCGACTCGTCGGCCTCGGCGACGAACACATCCCCGCCGCCCAGGTGCGCACCGGTACCCAGCTGGGGCAAAACGCCACCCACGGCCACCGACGGATCCAGCCCGCACGCCGACAGCCCGATCGCCAGCATGCCGGACGTCGTCGTCTTTCCGTGCGCACCGGCGACGCCGATGAAACGCATACCCGAAGCCGCCAGCGCGAGAGCCTGCGACCGGTGAATCACCAGCTGACCGCGCTCGCGAGCAACCGCAAGCTCCGGGTTCTCCTCCCGGATCGCAGTCGACACGACGACCACCGCATTCGGGTCCACGTGCGAAGCCTCATGCCCAACGAAGACACGGACCCCCACCGAGCGCAAGTGGTCAAGAACCGCCGAATCCTCGCGGTCCGAGCCCACCACGGTCGCACCACGCGACGCGAGCAGCTCGGCGACGACGCTCATGCCGGCGCCTCCGATGCCAAGCAGATGAAAACGATCCTGCAGCGTCGGCTCACTCATGGCCGCTCTCCTTCACCTGTTCCAGGGCCAGATCGGCCAGTGCACGAGCAGCACCCGCACGCCCCAGAGACTGCGAAGCAGCCGCCATGTCCGCCAAGCGGGCCGAACCCAGCAGGGGGAACAC
This sequence comes from Pauljensenia sp. UMB3104, assembly GCF_030217285.1. Classification (NCBI taxonomy): domain Bacteria; kingdom Bacillati; phylum Actinomycetota; class Actinomycetes; order Actinomycetales; family Actinomycetaceae; genus Pauljensenia; species Pauljensenia sp. UMB3104. Next base: position 89,007 of record NZ_JASONN010000006.1, read on the forward strand.
GTTGGAACGCACGAAGTCAGCCGTGAAGTCCTTATCGTCGATCAGCTGCGCGCCACCCGCAGCGACGTGGTCTGCGGCATTGAGGCGCTGCTCGCCATTTCCGATCGGCAGCGGCACGTAGATGCAGGGAAGGCCCAGGGCCTCCATCTCAGCCACGGTTCCCGCACCCGACCGACACACGACGAGGTCCGCGACGGCCAGCGCGTCCTCCATCGTCGTCAGGTAATCGATCACATGCCAGCGATCGGAGCACCCGGCAGCCTCAACAGCGGCGCGTACAGGCTCATCCTTCCCACGGCCCGTCAGGTGCACGACCTGCGCCCCCTCGGGCAGAGCATCCGCGGCACCGGTCATCGACTCGTTCACGTGCAGCGCACCCAGCGAGCCACCCGTGACGAGGAGCGTCGGAGCTTCGGGGTTCACACCCAGGCGCTCAGCGGCCTCACGGCGTGCCTGCGCGGCACCAGCCGCATCCTTTCGACTGCTCGCCAACGACGCGATCGCCGCACGCAGGGGAAGACCCGTCACGACAGTGCTGCCGCGCCGCGCGCTCAGAGGCGTCGACGGGAACGTCAGGGCCACAACTGCAGCATTGCGTGCACCCACCTTATTCGCGAGGCCAGGGCGCGCATTCTGCTCGTGAATAACGATCGGAACACCCGCGCGCTGAGCCGCAATGTACGCGGGCGTCGACACGTAGCCACCAAAGCCCACGAGGACATCAGCGCCCTCCAAGGCCTGCGCACACCGCTTCACTGCATCGACAAAGCGCGACGGCAGCGTGAAGAACGCGAGAGAAGGACGACGCGGCAACGGCACGCGGGGAATCTCCACCAGCGGGAAACCGGCAGGCGGAACCAAATCCGATTCCAAACCAGCCGCTGTCCCCAGAACCACGACCTCGGCGCCGCTCTCACGCAGCTGTGCCGCCGTCGCCAGCAGAGGATTCACGTGACCGGCGGTCCCGCCGCCAGCCATCACAACCTTGACCATAAGCGTCTCCTTTACGCGTGCGTAGCCCCAGTTTAGCGAGCCGCGCGCCTGCGGGGCGCCACGCGGGGGTCGCGCCCCGCCGATGCCTCGTCCGGTCGACCGATCATCCGCATACCGGCGCGGGCGCGCGCGAACGACGCCACGACCGCAACCGCGGTGATAGTAAACAGGAAGGACGATCCGCCGTAGGACACGAGCGGCAGTGGAACACCAATGACCGGGCCAAGGCCCGTCACCGATAGAACGTTAATGATCGTCTGCACCCCAATCCAGGAGGCAACACCCGAGGACACGGCGACGACGAACAGGTCCGAGGTCCCCCGCGCCACTCGGATCATGCCCCACACCAGCAGACCCAGACACACGAGGACAGCGAGCGTACCGAACAGGCCGAATTCCTCACCGACGATCGCGAAAATAAAGTCCGTGTGCGCCGCCTGCAGGTAATTCCACTTCTCACGCGACGCCCCGGGGCCGAGGCCAGTCAGGCCTCCCGACCCCAGCGCCCACAGCGAATGGTCAATCTGCTCGGGAGCAGACTCGTCCGGGCCCTTCGACGTGCCCGGCAGGATCGCAAGAATACGACGAATACGGGTCGGGTTCGACAGAACCAAGAGCACCAACGTGGGGACCGCGACCATGACGAGACCACCGAACCAGCGCTTGGGCAAGCCCGCGACCCACATGGCTCCCAGAGCACCCACCGCGACGACCATCGCGGTACCCATGTCTCGACCGAGCATCACCGCACCCAGCGCAATAAGAATCGGCAGGCCAACAGCAACAGCCATCGTGCGCAGGTCAGAGCGCTTCGACGCTGACTTCGAGACCATCAGCGCCAGGAACACAATAAGCGCGAGTTTCAGAAACTCCGACGGCTGGGCCATGATCGGCCCGAGCTTCACCCAGTTCGCGTTGCCGCCCTCGGACCGGCCGAGCGGGCTGAGCACCAGTGTCTGGAAGCCGAGGGCGCCCACGAACATCACCGGCGCAATGAAGACGAACCAGCGCTGCGGCACCAGCTGAACGACCATCGCGATCAGCAGCGAGACAACGATAATGAGAAGTGGACGGGCATACGCCGTGTACGGGTTCTCCCCCTGCGCGATCGACGTGACCGTCTGCGCGGAAAAGCCCATGACGAGGCCGAAAACCGACAGCACGATGGCCGGAAGGACGACGAGATAGTACGTCATCACCGGGTCCTCGTGACGCTCCTGGCCAGACCCGAAACGGATCCGAGGCAGCGTCACCGTCGGGATATGCCACCCGCGCTTATTCGTCGCCACCGGCGCTCCCCCACTGGGCGGCCAGACGCGAGACTGCGTCCGCGAACGCGTCGCCACGCTGACCGTAATTGTCGAACTGATCCCAGGACGCACACGCGGGTGCGAGCACAACAGTGTCGCCCGGCATGGAGAGCGCCACGGCCTCATTCACGACCGAAAACATCCAATCCTCGTGTCCATCGACCTCGACGAAAGGCACCTTCGGAGCCCCGTCCGACAGCGCGGCGACCAGGGCATGACGGTCCTCGCCGATCACAACGACGCCCCGCAGGGTCGGCTCGACCTGCTTGATGAGCTCCGTGAAATCCTGCCCCTTTGCGTCGCCACCGACGATCCAGATCGCGCTGCGCGGAGGTAGTCCGGCGAGCGAGGCCCGCGCCGCATGCGCGTTCGTCGCCTTCGAGTCGTCCACCCAGGTCAGATCCGCCACATGGGCGATGACCGCTCGGCGATGCCCGGCGGGACGGAAAGAGCGAAGCCCCGCTTCCACGGCCTCGGGCTCGACGCCGTACGCACGTGCGAGAGCGGCAGCGGCAAGCGCATCACTCAAAGCAGCAGCCGACGGGTGAGGCCCGTAGGCGCCCGACAGATCCGACACGTGTGCGAGGGCGACCGCCTGCCGAGCGCGGTTCTCGACGAAAGCGCGGTCGACGAGGAGTCCCTCAACAATGCCGAACTGCGACACCGACGGGGCACCGAGCGTCACGCCGATGGCACGCGCACCCTCGACGACGTCGGCGTTCTCCACCATGGCCTCGACGGTACGATCGGATGCCGGGTACACGCACGCCTTCACCGTGTTCTCGTACACGCGAGCCTTATCCGCCGCGTAGGCCTCAACGCTGCCATGCCAGTCCAGGTGATCCGCGTCCACATTCAGACACATCGACGCCAGAGGCGAGACTGTCCGCGCCGTGTGCAGCTGGAAGCTGGACAGCTCGACAGCAAACACCTCGGCATCGGAGTCGATCGCGCGCGTGATCGGAGTACCGATATTACCGACCTCTTCCACCTTCACACCCGCACAGCGCAGAATCGCTCCGAGCATCCCCACGGTGGTGGTCTTGCCGTTCGTGCCGGTCACCGTCAACCACGGGCGACCCGCGTGCGGCCCCTCCTCCTGGAGACGCCAGGCGAGTTCCACCTCTCCCCACAGGTCGATACCGGCATCCTCACAGGCGCGGAACACCGGGTGGTGCGCGGGCACGCCCGGAGACACGACGACGAGGTCGGGGCCCGCCTCGACGATCGCGTCGACGAGGGCGTTCGGATCCTCCTGAACACAGACCTCAACGTCAGCGACATCATCGAAGAACAGCGACTGTCCGCCGCGCGCGTCAAACGCGCGCACCTGCCAGTCGCGGGCGAGCAGCGCGCCCGCCGCACCCTGACCGGACTTACCCCAGCCGACGACAGCAGCGAGACGACTCATCGACGCGACACCCACTCCGCATAGAAGATACCCGCACCGGCAACCGCAACAATCGCGGCAATCAGCCAGAAACGGATCACGATCGTGACTTCCTTCCAGCCGAGTAGCTCGAAGTGATGGTGGAGCGGTGCCATCCGGAAGACACGTTTACCGGTGGCTTTAAAGACGCCGATCTGGATGACATCCGAGAGAACAACCGCGACGAACAGGCCTCCCACGATGACGGCGAGCAGCTCGGTCTGCGTGAGCATCGACAGGCCGGCGACAGCGCCACCAAGCGCGAGAGCACCCGTGTCGCCCATGAAGATCTGAGCGGGCGACGCGTTCCACCACAGGAAGCCCGCCAGCGCGCCAATGAGAGCGGCACAGAAAATCGCAAGGTCAAGGGGGTCACGCGTCGAGTAGCAGTTCGATTGATTCGCCCCGAGCTGCGTGCACGCCTGAATGCGCTGGAAGTACGTGATGAAGGTATACGCGCCGAACACGAAGATGGAGACACCCGCCGCCAGACCGTCCAGGCCATCGGTCAGGTTCGTCGCATTCGACCACGCCGTCACAATGAGATTCGTCCAGATCAGATACAGGACGACACCCACACCGAGCCCCGCAAAGCCCAACGTCAAGGCCGTGGGCCGCGCGAAGGAAATCTCGAGTGTTCCGGCATATTCGCCGAACTCGTTCGGCATGATGAGGGTTCCCAGCGCAAAGAGTGATGCGACGGCAACCTGGCCGATAATTTTGCCCGACGGGTGCAAACCGAGAGAACGCTGGCGCATAATCTTGATGCCGTCATCAAGCAGTCCGATGACGCCCAAGCCCACAAACAGGAACACGAGGAGCAGGCCGGACCACGACGGTCCGGCACCGGCGACCAGCGAACCAATCAGCCAGGCAACCACGGTCGCCAGAATGATGACAACGCCGCCCATTGTCGGCGTGCCACGCTTGGTCAAGTGCTGGGTGGGCCCATCCTGGCGGATGAACTGACCGTACTGGTGCAACACCAGGAAGCGGATGAGCAGCGGCGTGCACGTCACTGACAGCGCCATGGCGATAATGAACGCCGCGATAAGTCCAATCACCGGTTCGTTCCCTTCTCTCGCAGGATGTCTGCGACCTGCCACGAATGTGACCCGTAGGAGCCTTTGACCAGGATGACGGCGCCATCCTCGGCGTGTTCGATCGCCAGGCGCGCGGCCTGCTCGGGATCCGACGCGACCTCACGATGGGCCACACCCGGGGCCCCCTCTAAATAGTAGTGGGCATCCGTCCCCAGGCCAATGAGCGTGTCCACGCCCGCATCCTCGATCATGGCTCCCACCTGCTCGTGCAACGACTGCGAGTCATCGCCCAGCTCCAGCATTTCGCCGAGCACCGCAATGGTATGCGCGTCCGAGCCGATCGAGGCCAGGGCTGCGATTCCGGCACGCATCGAATCCAGGTTGGCGTTGTACGAATCGTCGATGAGGGTGAGTGCACAGCCCTGAACCGTGAGCTCATGAACGTCCATGCGATGAGGGCTCAACGCACGCGCATTCGACAAGACACTAGCCACTGTTTCCAGGTTAACCCCGAGCGTCAGGGCACCGGCTGCGGCAGCTAAGGCGTTCGCCACGTGGTGGCGACCCACAATCTTCAGGTCAATGCGCGCCTCGCCCTGAGGCGCCACGAGCGTGAAGGAAGCGCGGTCGGCGCGGTCGAGGCGCACGTCGACTGCCCGCACATCGGCGCGGGGATTACCCGAGGCGGAGAAGCGGATAATCTGCCCCGTCGCCAGAGGCGCCATGGCCTCAACATTCGGGTCATCAGTGTTGAGAATGACGGGGCCACCCGGACGCATCCCCTTGATGAGTTCAGCCTTCGCGGCGGCAACGCCTTCGAAACCGCCGAAGCCACCCACGTGGGCGTGCCCCACGCACAGCTCGATGGCAACGTCCGGGGACACGATATTCGTCAGGTAGGTGATGTGGCCGGGACCCGATGCACCCATCTCGAGGACGAGGTGGCGCGTCGATTCATCGGCCAGGAGCACCGTCAACGGCAGGCCGACCTCATTGTTGAACGAGAGCTTGGGGGCCACCGTCGGCCCGTCCTCGCTCATGATCTGCAGCAGCAGATCCTTCGTCGTCGTCTTACCCACAGATCCCGTCATCGCGATGACATCGAGGCCTCCCCCGCTGCGCAGCTTCTCGACGTGCGCGTGAGCCAGGGCACCGAGTGCCTCGGTCGAATCCTTGACGACAATCTGAGCCACGGCCTCGTCGACCTCGTGTTCGACGATCACAGCGACGGCACCGCGCGCCACCGCCCCTGCAACGAACGTGTGCCCGTCGGCGGCCTCGCCGCGGCGCGCAATGTAGAGCGATCCCTCGGCTGCTTCGCGCGAGTCGGTGACCACCGGGCCTGTCACGAGCACATCGGGGCCAACCAGGCGACCCGACACTGCCTCAGCAATCCATTGTGCTGACGTCTGCATGTTCTACTCCTTCAGACTCACGGCGTCGTCGGATACAGGTTAGCGGACGACGTGGAGGCGGGGATACCCAGGTTGCCGACAGCGGTACGCGCAATGTCGCCAAACAGCGGAGCCGAGGAATCAGATGAGACCGACGCCACCCTCGGGTTGTACAGCACGACGGCGATCGCGAGGCGCGGCGCATCCGCGGGAATAATGCCGGCAGTCGTGGAGACGAGGCCGGACGCGCCATCGATGATCGTCTCAGCGGTACCGGTCTTCACACCCACGCGGTAGCCGGGCACCTTCGCGGCACCAGCGGTACCCAGATCGTCCTCGACGACGGATTCCATCATCGTGACCAGCTGCGAGGCAGCCGTCGCATCCATGGCCTGGACAGGCTGACTACCCTGTGGCACCTCAACTGTTCCATCCGCGTTCGTCCACGACTTCACAATGTGAGGCGCGATGCGCACTCCCCCGTTCGCGATCGTGGCGAGCGCCGAGGCCTCCTGCATCGCGGTAATCGCGTAGGCCTGACCGAACATCGTCACGTAGCGGTCACGGCCCTGCCACTGATCCGCACTGCGCAGCAGACCGGCGGACTCGCCGGGCAGCTCGACGCCCGTCTCCTCGCCAAACCCGAGAGCGCGCATCATCGCGTATCGCTGGTCGTCGCTCATCGTCTGGCCGATCAGGACAGTACCAGTGTTTGACGACTCCGCCAGAATGCCTGTCGCCGTCAGGGTTTCGCCGCCATGCTCGTGGAAGTCGGTGATAGGACCACCCGCGTCGGGAAGATCCAGCGCGTAAGGCACCTGGAAGACACTCGTCGGCGTGATCGTCCCCTGATTGAGAGCCGCCCCCACGGTCACGAGCTTGCCCACGGAGCCGGGCTCGAATGCGTCCTGAACCGCATGTACCTTCTGAGGGCTCGCATTGTCGGGCTCCTTGGAGTTCGAGTCCGCCATCACCAGCACATGACCTGTTGCCACGTCCTCAATGACGACCGCCCCCCAGTCGGCCTGGTGTTTCGTCACTCGCGCGTCGAGCAGTTCCTGAACCTGGTGTTGCAGGTCGGCATGCAGCGTCAGCTCCACATTGCCGCCGTTCTTCGGCTCAACAGTGGTCTTCTTACCGCCCGGCATCACCGCACCATTGGGCGCGATCTCGAAGGCCTGTGCGCCGGGCGTACCCGTCAGCAGCGTGTCGAACTGCGCCTCCATGCCCGAAGACCCCTGCCCTTCGGCGTTGACCGTCCCGATGACGGGCGCAGCAACATTGCCATTGGGGTACTCACGCTCAAAGACGGACTCCCACTCGATCCCGTAGATGTCGAGCTTACGGATCTCACGGTATGACACGGCATCCACGTTGCGCTTGATGTACACGTAGGTCGAGTCGCCCAGCATCATGCCGCCGAGCTCCGCCTCATTCATGCCGAGGATGGGGGCCAGGAGGCGCGCGGCCTCCGCAGGGCCACGGCCGACCTCGTTCCCGTCATCGTCACGGTGCACGAAGGATCGGATATTCACCTGGTTCACCGCAATGTCGTACGTCTGGATCGAGTTCGCCAGAACGACACCCGTGGCATCGGTGATCGTGCCACGCGCAGCGGCAACCTCCGTCGAGGAGGTACGCACACGCTGCCCCTGCGCCGCCAGCGACGGCCCTTCGATGATCTGCAGCTGAACCAGACGCACACCACAGATACACAGGGCACCAACAAGGATGCCCACGATCCATCGCGAACGCGTGATGACGGTATCCATCGGTACTCGCCTTCCGAGTTACTTCGCGGGAGTCCCAGCCTCGACGCTGCCGGTTTCAAGGGTGATGAAGCCCGACTTTCCGGCGGGCACCATGCCGTTCGCCTTCGCAGCCTTCTCAAGCTCCGTCGGCGAGGCCTTCCGATCCAGCTCCGCACGCATCGTCCACGACTGCGCCTCCAGCTCATTAAGAACCAGCTGCTGCTCACGGATCTCGAACGACGTCTGAGCCATGCGCGTATTGAGAACCATCGATGTGACGACGGAGGCCAGAGCGACGGCGACGAAAAGCATAAGGATCGCCGCGACCGAGCGCCGAGGACGAGTGCCCTCAACGATACGCAGCTCATGGGCCTCCTCGCGGCGCAGCTCGGGGCGCGCTGCGGGACGTGCCTTCGCGGTTGCTGCACTCATGAGAGGTCCTTCCATTCGCGGATGAGCTCCGCTCCGCGCAGTCGCACGGAAGCAGATCGGGGGTTGTGGTCTTGTTCGGCCTGATCGGCCCTGTTCGCGCCCTTTGTCAGCAGGCGCAGGCTGGGAGCCATCTCCTCAGGGATGATCGGCAGTCCGGGAGGAGCGCTGCTGGTCGAGCCGCGACGCAGCACGTCTTTGACTATCCGATCCTCGAGACTCTGGTAGGACTCCACGACCAGGCGCCCGCCTACCCTCAGACTTGCGAGGGCCCTCGGCAGAGCGCGTTCCAAGATGGTGAGCTCGTCATTGACAGCCACGCGCAACGCCTGGAACGTCCGCTTTGCCGGGTTACCGCCGGTGCGTCTCGCGGGGGCCGGGATGGCCTCGCGAATGATGTCGACGAGTTCCCCGGTGCGCGTGATCGGCGCAGTGTCGCGACGTCGGATGATGAGCCTGGCGATACGCGGCGCGAATTTCTCTTCGCCGTACGTGCGCAGGATTCGGATCAGTTCACCTTCCGAGGCAGTGGCAAGCAGATCAGCCGCGCTCTGCCCGGTGGTCGAATCCATCCTCATGTCGAGGGGCGAATCTTTGGAGTAGGCGAATCCGCGTTCAGCCTCGTCCAGCTGCAGGGAGGACACGCCCAGGTCCATGAGGACGCCATCCACGCGCGCCCCCTGTCCAAGTTGGTCTGCGACCGCCTCATCGATGTGGTCGTAGGTGGTGTGAACAGCTCGGAAGCGTGTCCCGAAACGCTCAAGACGCTCGGAGGCGAGAGCGATCGCCTGAGGGTCGCGGTCAATACCAATAACCGTCAGGTCCTCGAAGCGCTCGAGCGCCCCCTCCGTGTGACCACCCATGCCCAGCGTGCCGTCCACGAGAACCGCGCCGGGGCGCTGAATCGCGGGGGCAAGCATGTCGAGGCACTCGGCGAGGAGCACAGGCACGTGCCGCTCGCTCGCGGGGCGCGACGAATCGTGCACCGCCTGCGATGTTTCCACCATGTCGCGCCTCCTTTCGTGTGCCGACTGTCGTGTACTGGGTGTCCGATCCGTGCTTCCAGGTCCCCCACCGTGCTCCGCCACCGGGGAAGTGATGTCGGAACAGCGGGCGGAGACCTGAGAGCACGGGTCAGAACATCCCCGGGATGATCTCTTCTGCAGTATTCGAGAAGACCTCTTCCTGGACGGCGAGGTACTCGCGCCAAGCCGAGGCATCCCAGATCTCGGCTCGCGACCCCGCGCCAATGACGGCGAGTTCGCGACCCAGACCGGCGTACGCACGCAGGTCCGCAGGAACGCTAATGCGACCCTGCTTATCCGGGATCTCCTTGTAGGCTCCCGAGAGCATCACGCGGATCCAGTCACGCGCCTGCTTGGACGACAGGGGCGCGCGACGCAGTTCCGCGGTCATGTTCTCGAATTCCGCGGCAGGGAATGCATAGATGCAGTGCTCTTGGCCGCGAGTGAGGACGATCCCGCCCTCCATGTCCTCGCGAAAGCGCGCGGGCAGAAACATGCGGCCCTTGTCGTCGAGCTTGGGCTCATACGTACCGAGGAACATGTCACCGCCCTCCCCTGTTCGGAACTTTCCCCCACTTTAACCCACCACACCCCATATTTACAGAGGAACTTCCGGCGTGGCGTAAAAAACAGAGGTGTCAAACGGCTTCGTTTCAATGAAAAAATCGAGTGGAGAAAAGTGGGGGAAATCTTGCACACATTCGAGGAAACACACCTCCCACTCACCGCCCACGCCACGCACTCACCCCTTCCTCCTCGTCAGCAATCATTGAAGTACCAACGCTAACCGAACGCCAAAGACCAGGAAACGGTCAGCAATCCGAGCCCGGTGGAGCAGCGTGGGGAGGACAGTGGGGAATGCCGGGGAGCACGGTGGGGAGGAGCGTGGAGGACGCCGGGGAGGACAGTGGGGAGGAGCGTGGAGGACGCCGGGGAGGACAGTGGGGAGGAGCGTGGAGGACGCCGGGGAGGACAGCGGGGAGCTGTCCAAGGATCCCGGAGAATGCTCTACCCAAGCGCCACCCAGTTCAGCGTGGATCGCAGCGCAGCGCTCCCCTCACACAGATCAACCACGCACAGGGACACACACGCCCAACATCGCGCGCACATTTGTGCGACTACCGGGGTACTGGTGGGAGGATGTGCGTGATAGTTGCGCAGCATTCTTAGTATTTCATGCTGGTTCTGCGCGTACCCTGAAACAGTAGGGCGCGCTCCCAACGACGGGGGCACGCCGCAGGGCACCTCACCGTGGAGGAGTACGACGCCATGACGGTTCCACCATTGTTCGATCACTTCGATAGCGAGGATGAGGATCAGCTGCCGCGCGACACCGCGTCACGGGAGGCAGGGCGCGAGGCCGATGCTGAGCACTGGGACACCCGCTCGCGTCCCTCGGGTATGCGGGCCCACGCCCAGGCGTGGCTGCACGTCGAGCCTTTCTATTGGACGATGCGCGTGGTCTACGTGTGCCTCGCCGCAGGAGCCGTCTTCGCCGTCTACATCAACGGAGTCGCTGAAGGCTGGTGGCACGCCTGGGGCGAAAAACCCAGCGTCGCGGCCACGGCCCCCGCCACGCAGCCCACGCCCGCACCAACAGTGTCGAGCGAGGCCGCGATGTCGGGCGGCTACCAGATCGGCCCCGACGGCGTCCTCGTACGCCCCACCCAATACGCCGCAGACACCTACACCAAACCCGAACTCCCCGAAGAGGCCAAGGAAAACACCGAACGAGGAGCAGAAGCAGCCGCAGAACACTACCTCGCACTACTCGTCTACGCCTGGAACACCGGAGACACCCAACCACTAGCAGATATGTCCGATAGTGACTCAAAGTTCGCGCATGAGGTGACGCAGAGGATCAGCGATCTCTACGGTAATGGATGGGTATTTAACAATAGTTCCGCCGTGGAGCACGTTCTCAAGCTTGAACCTGCGGAATTAGCGGGTGCAGAGAATACATCTGACGCCGTGACAGTAGTACTAGCTATCAACTCGTCAGATGGAACGATTTGCCAGAACAAGAATATTTATGTTCACGATCAGCAATACCAATCCATATTTGCGCTAGTAATGACATGGAATAATGACCAATGGGTTGTAACCCAAGCGGGAATGGAAAAGACAAATGAGTGAGAAATTCCTTCGATTTGTCATATCGACAACTATCGCACTGCTATTGTCTGTGGCCGTTGCGCACACAGCATACGCGGAGGAAGTTACTCCCCCTCCCTTCTATGACACAGATGCGCACGATGACGCCATTGATTTTCTCCTGAAGCAAGGCATCAAACAATATAGCGGAAGTACTCAGCCTAGTAACGAGTCACCAACTGATGACACAATTCGGCAATCAAATTCTGCCATTGCGAGTCCTGATGCAGTGACCGCCATGGCAGATAGAAATTGTGACGGAAAAGGACACGAGGGCATTCAGTCAGACGGAAGTACCGCACTATATGCATGTCGCTCTATGTTCCCTAAAACTGGCGATTCAGGATGGACACCAACCACGCGCGAGATTCTGTACTATGCAGCCACAACAATCCACGCCGACGGCGCGGGCCTTCATAAGCGCCCCGCCAGGACGTCGTACACGAACAAGTACGTCCCCACACTCGTGGCGGCCACCCATCCGACCCAAACCCACACGATTAACCTGCTGGGACACGACATCACCATCACCTTGACGGCCACCAATTACGAATGGGACTGGGGCGACGGCACCCCACACACCATCACCGCCTACCAAGGGACGGTCTTCGAGAAGGGCATGGACCCCAACAAGGACCCCCGGCTGATCCGCCACTACTACACCCCGCCCAACGGGTGGCGCTCACGCTTCGACGGCCCCTACCCCGACGCCACCCGCACCATCACCCTGACCACCACGTGGAGTGGCACCGCCACCAACCCCTTCACCGGCGAAACACAAACCATCAACGGCCTGGTCACCACCACGGAAACAACAGGCCCCTTCCCCCTCAACCACCTCATCGTCTCAAACACCGACACCTGGGAAGAAAAACAAGGCCACTAAACCACCGAGGGGCGAAGGCCTCACCCTCCCCCGCGTTCACGGCACGCCAAGCATGCGATACATGATGGACAGCAAAGCGGGGCGCTCCGGTTTCCCGGTGCGCCCCGCTCCCAACAGTCTTGGATCGACGACGTCAGTCGTCATCCTTGCGGTTATCCCAGCGTCGCTCCTGATCCTGAATGAAGGAATCCCAGCCGCCACCCTTGCTCTTCTTCTCCGAGCGGGGCTCATCCGCACTGCGCACCTTGCCCCCGGGCCGCGAAAGTGCGTAGAGCACTCCGGCGACCGTCACGGCGAAACCGACGACCCCCAGGAGGATCGACACGACGGAGTACCCCAGGGACACAGCAGCAACCAGCACAATCATGCCCAGGACAGCACCCGTCAGGCCAAGGGCAATACGGCGAGGAGCGCGAGGACCTTCCGCCGCCTTCGACTCAGGCTCTTCGGAGACGGGAGCGGACATCTGTGAGGCCAACGCCGGGTCTTCCTCGCGCAAAGATGCTTCCATCTGCTCGAGGATCTTCTTCTCATACTCGGTGAGAGCCATTGGGTGCCCCTTTCACATGGGTAGTACGAACAGCTTAGCGCGTCCGGTATGTCAGAGACGAACTGGCCTTACAGGAGGGTCCCCTGGCGCGCCTCGCTGCCGCCACCATCCAGCCCTTGCTCACCCCGGCCTCGTTGATCGGACGGAGCCTGAGCGGGAGCAGCCTCACCCGTATCCGCCCCGAAGGAACGCCGGTCAGGCGTCTTCTTACCGAGCAGCGTGGCCGGAGCGAGCGCACCGGCACCAAACTTCGTGCGGATCTGATCCATCGCGCGCTCCGAGGCGGCCGGTCGCTCGTCCCGATCCAACGTCACGGCGACTCCACCGGAACGCGACTGCAGGCCCTCCACGCGCACGCCGAAGAGACGCACCCCGCCGATCGGCATGTCCTCGCGCGAAAAAAGCTCACGCGCGGCCCTGGCAATGTCTCGCCCCGTGTCCGTGGGCGCCACGAGGCTCACGCTGCGCGTGATCGTATGAAAATCGGCGCCGCGCATCTTAATCCCGACAGTCCACCCGACAACCCCGCCCGCCCGCAGTCGACGCGCGCAATCGTGAGAGGCCGCCAGGATGAATTCCTCAATCTGGACCCGCGAGCGCACATCCTCCTCGAAGGTGCGTTCCATGCCGACCGATTTTTCGGCGCGCGCCGGGCTCACAGTCCGCGGATCGATGCCCCACGCAAGGTCGTGCAGGTGATGGGCCGCGGCGACTCCGAGGAGTTTCGTCAGGCGGGCGATGGGCGCGTGGGCGAGGTCGCCGATTGTGTCGATACCTTCGCGATCGAGGACGGCTGCGGTTCGACCGCCCACACCCCACAGGGCCCCCACCGGCAGCCCGTGGAGGAAGTCGACCGTGGCCTGGTGAGGGATGAGGAGAAGCCCATCGGGTTTGGCGTGCGAGGAAGCGATTTTCGCGACCGATTTCGTGGATGCGATGCCAACGGATGCGGGCAGGCCGACGCTCTCGCGGATTCTCGAGCGGATGAGAGTCGCAATCGTCAGGGGTGATCCGAGGCGGCGGCGAGCCCCGGACACGTCCAGGAACGCTTCATCGATGGAGACCTGTTCGAGCGCGGGCGTGATCGTCGCGAGGATCCTCATGACCTCCTGGGAGTAGCGGCGATACAGGCCGTGACTGCCAGGAACGAAGGCCGCGTGCGGACACAGCGCTCGGGCACGCGATGTCGGCATGCCGGCGCGCACGCCGAGGGCTCGGGCCTCGTAGGTGGCGGACGTGACGACGCCGCGCCCCGAGGTCCCTCCAACGATGATGGGACGCCCGATGAGGCTCGGGTCCTCGCGCATTTCGACCTGGGCGAAGAATGAGTCCATGTCGACGTGGAGGATCGGAGTGCCCGAGTCATCCGATCCCCAGTCGCGTTTCGCTCGCGCGTCCCTGGGAGCGTTTGACATGTCACCTCCTGCACCCATCGACGGTCTTCGTGGTTACAGTGTCCACCATGGCACGCTCATCTTCGTCACGCGACATCTCTTTCGACACGGATTTCGGCCCAGCGCATATCCGGTGGGATGGGCCGCGTGCGACGCTCTTCCTCGGTGAGGTCGAATCGTCCGCAGTTGACACGTCGGACCCCACCTACTTGGAGTTCGAGTACATGCAGCACATGGACGCTGTCGTGTCCTCGCTGTGGGGCGCTCAGGATCGTTTTCGCGCGCTTCATGTGGGCGGTGCGGCGTGCGCGCTCGCGTGCGCCTGGTCGGCGTCGCACCCACAGTCCCGCCACGTCGCCGTTGAGGTTGACCGTCTGTTGGCCGAGCAGGTGCGTGAGCACTTCCCGATCCCGAAGGCCCCGCAGGTCAAGATCCGCGTGGGCGATGGACGTGCGGTCCTCGACGCGGCGCGTGGGGGGAGTTTCGACGTGATCGTGCGCGACGCGTTCGCCTCCGGGGTCACTCCGGATCACCTGCGTACGGTGGAGTGCGCGCAACGGGCACGCGCGACGCTGACGGCCCGAGGCGTCTACCTCGTGAACTGCGCCCACGGCGGGGCAGCAAACGCTCGTCAGGACGTGGCCGCCCTGCGCGAAGTTTTCCCTTTCGTGGCGTCTATTCAGGATCCGAAGGTGGGACGAGGCGGGAGGCGCGGTAACGTCGTCGCCCTGGCCTGCGCGGATGGCGTCGTTGACGTCGATGAGATCGATCGCGCCCTGCGCACGCTGGCACTACCCGCCCGCATTACGCGGCCGCGGGACCTGGAGCGATGGGTGGCGGGAACGCCCGCTCTCAGGGATGCGCAGGTCGGATATCCTCAGACCGATTAACGAGGCCGTGGCGCGTTAACGAGGCCGTGGCGCGCGGGCAGGAGCACCGCGCCCAGGAGTTGGGCTCGGCGCCGCCTCACGCACGGATCCGTCAGGCGCGGTGGCGCGGCGACGAGGGGCCGGGTCCCTGCCCCCTGCGGCGTGCCTCAACGCGGGCGAGAACATCCTCAACGGTGTCGGGCTTGGCTACGTCCTCGGCTTCTTCAGTACGCGGCGCCCGCTGAACGGACTCGATTTCCTCGTCCTGGGCACGGGAGACCTGCGCGAGGTAGGCCTCGATCACGTCGCCAATGTCCTTCGGTGCTTTCTCGTCGCCGCTGGTCATCGGAGGCTGTCCCATGCCAGGCAGCGGAATCGCGCCCGTTCCACCGGTCCACGCATCAAAGTGCTCCTCAAGAGCGGACACAGTGTGCGAGATCTCCGGATTGCCTTCGACGAGCTTCTCGATGCTCTCCTGATCCTGCGCAGCTCCCTGTTCGAGGTCACCGACCGGCAACGAGAGGTCCGCGAACTTAGCGAATGAGGTCAACAGGGCAGAGGACGCGGCTGGGTAGCCGGTGTCCGCCATGTAGTACGGAACAGCTCCGAGCAGCGCGAGCCCACCAATCCCCTGCTGTCCCATGCGAATCTGCATGAACGTGGACAGCGGCGAGGGGAACTGCATGTGATTCGAGATCGCGCCGGACCCCGGGGGCAGCAGCGACTCGTCGGTCGCCTGCACGTGGACGGGCGTGGGACGCGTGTGCGGAACCCCCGAGGGGACGCCGTGCAATGAAAAGGTAATTTCCACGCCTGCGCGTTCGCAGATCTCGCGGATCGCAGCAGTAAACGACTCCCAGTGGGCGTCGGGCTCAGCCCCGTGCAGGACCAGAATCGGATTCCCCATGTCGTCTTCGACGAGGTCGAGGACGGTTTCGGGCATCACCATGTCCGGGGAGGACACCCAGTTGTCGACGGTCACGATGGGCCGGTGGGAGCGATAGTCCATGAGGGTATCGGCATCGAACGTGGCGACCCGCTCGTTGTGCAAGGAACGCAGCAGCTGGCCAATCGCCATGCGTCCAGCCGCACCGGCGTCAATCGCCCCATCGAAGTGGATGAGGAGAATCTTCGCCTTCGCACCCGCGGCGGGACCGTCGGCATACAGGTCGGTGGCCTTCATACTCACGTCTCCTCCTCATGCTCATGCTTCTGCCTCGTGTCTAACGTACCCGCGTCGCCCCCGCCTCGTCACGCGGGAACCATTTTTGAGCTTGGGGCGAAGTCCGCACACGCCCGACGCACTGGAAGCGCCGAAAGCAAAAGTAGGGGACAATAGAGGGCCACAGAATCGAGGAGGAGCCATGGCCACGAACACTCATGATGAGTCGTCGACCGACCTTCCGTTGCCCGAACAGGATTTCGTCGACCGCGCCTACGAGCGCCTGGATGCACTGCGGGCCTCCTACCGCGAGCGCCAGGGGCGCGTCCACTCCACGCACGGCGTCGGTAACGCACAGGGATGGACTGAGCGCGAGGCCCTGTCCGCGCACCTGGGAGAGATGGCCGCCCGCCTCGAAGGTGTGGAAGAACGCCTCGTCTTTGGTCGCCTCGACATGGTGGATCGTTCTGTGCGCCACGTGGGTCGTCTGTCTCTGTCTCACGAGGACGGCACTCCCCTCCTCGTGGACTGGCGTGCTCCCGCTGCGCGCCCCTTCTATCAGGCCACGTCGGCTGAGCCGGACGGCGTCGTTCGGCGTCGTCATATTTCGACGCGTGATCGTCGAGTAACCGGCCTGGAGGATGAGCTGTTGGACGCGTCCCACGCATCGGGGCTGGAGCTCCAGGGCGAGGGCGCGCTCATGCACGCGCTGAGCGAAGCTCGCGACGGTCGTATGGGCGACATCGTCGCCACCATTCAGTCCGAGCAGGACCGCATCATCCGCGCATCCGACAAGGGCCTCATGGTCGTCCAGGGTGGCCCGGGTACAGGCAAGACAGCGGTCGCGCTGCACCGTATCGCCTACCTTCTGTACGCCCACCGCGAGCGCCTCGAGCGCTCGGGGGTCCTCCTCGTGGGCCCGTCGAGGCTGTTCCTGCGTTATATCGAGCAGGTGCTCCCCTCCCTGGGTGAGACGGGCGTCGTGTCTGTGACTGTCGGTGACCTGGTGCCGGGCGTGCATGCTCGCGCCGAAGACGACGAGGCCGTGGCTCGGATCAAGGGGCTGCCCGCGTGGGCGAAAATCGTCAAGGAGGCGGTGCGCTCGCTCGCGAAGCTGCCCGAGGGCGACCAGGTGCTACGCGTGTGGAACCGCGAGGTGACGCTCTCGCGCTCCGACGTGGAGACGGCCAGGCGCCGAGCGAAGCGCTCTGGTCGTGCGCACAACGTGGCGCGCGAGTCGTTCGCGCGCGAGCTCATGGACGTCCTCGCCCTGCGTCTTGCGCGCGAGGCCGGGGATGCCGATTCCGAGGGCGGCGTGGATCCGGAGGTGAAACGCTCGTGGCTCATCGAAATCCGCGATTCGGTGGATTGCAGGCGCGCAATCAACACGGCGTGGATGCCGACGAGCGCGGGGACGCTGCTGCGTCGGCTCTACGCGCGCCCCGAGGTATTGGCGGCGGCGAACCGCAAGGCTGGTTCTCCCCTGCGTCCCGATGAGCTCGCCGCTCTCGTGCGGCCGCGCTCGGCGCCGTGGACGGTCTCAGACGTGCCGATCTTGGATGAGTGCGAAGAACTTCTGGGTCCCATGCCCACCTCCTCCGCGTCATCGCGGGAGACGGATGAGGGTGCGGTTGAGCGCGCCCGCGAAGCGATCGAAGCCCAAAACCTGGGTGGCGGCATCGTGACAGCTCAAATGCTCGCGGACCAGGTCACCGGACAGGATTCGTGGACGCCCCTGTCCGAGCGTGCCGCGAAAGACCGCACGTGGGCATACGGCCATATCGTGGTCGACGAAGCCCAGGAACTCTCTCCGATGGCATGGCGTGCCTTGCTGCGCCGCTGTCCCTCCCGTTCGTTCACGGTCGTCGGAGACCTCGACCAGCGCCGTGGCAACAAGCGTCCGCCCACGTGGGAGAAAGCTCTCGGCCCAGCAGCCCGCGCCTTCACAGCCGAGTACGCCCTCACGGTCTCCTACCGCACGCCTGCGACCCTGACGACGCTCGCTGAAGGTGTCGTCGCCCGCGCCGACGTTCCCGTCCTGTACCCGATGACCGCCGTACGCGACGTCGAGGGCTGCTACCGCGTCACCCACGTGGACGCGCCCGAGGAGGTCCCGGCCTCGCCGAAGGAAGACAGCTCCCTGTGGCAGGCCGTCGCCCGGGCCCAGCGCGAGGCCGAGGAACGCCTCGACCGCGAGGCGGGTACCTCCCGTGGCCGCATCGCCATCATTGTCGGCAACGAGCGCGCCCGAGCGTGGGGAGCCGACGTGGCCGGCGAGACTGCGCTCTCCGAGCGTGTCTCCCTCCTGTCTGCCGTTGCCTCCAAGGGCCTCGAATTCGACTCGGTCGTCCTCGTCGAACCCGCCGAGATCATCAGCGACGGCGTCGGAGACCTCTTCGTGGCGCTCACGCGCGCCACCCACGACGTCCACGTCGTCCACAGCGCAGCTCTGCCCGCCGGCATGGAGGAATGGTAGGAGCAACCACACCCTGACACCGCGTACCGTTTCGCGTCCCCGTCTGCCATGATGGGGGCATGACACGCGCACTGCTCCTGGAAAACCCGCACGACGTCGCCGACGATATTTTCGCCAAGTTCGGCGTTGAGGTAAGGCGCGTCAAGGGCGCCCTGTCCGAAGATGACCTGATCGAGGCTCTCGAGGGCGTGGACTACCTGGGTTTGCGTTCCAAGACCGAGGTCACGGAGCGCGTGCTGCGTGCACGCCCCGAACTCAAGGCCATCGGCGCCTTTTGCATCGGCACGAACCAAATCGACCTGGCCACGGCGACCGAGATGGGCATCGCCGTCTTCAATGCCCCCTATTCCAACACCCGCTCCGTCGTCGAACTCGCCATCGGCGAGATCATTGACCTTTCACGCCGCGTGACCGTGAAAAACTCGCGTCTGCACCGCGGCGTGTGGGACAAGAGCGCGGACGGGGCCCACGAGGTGCGCGGCCACACGCTCGGCATCATCGGCTACGGGAATATCGGCACCCAGCTCTCCGTTCTCGCTGAGGCCATGGGCCTCAACGTCATCTTCTACGACGCCGCCGAGCGCCTCGCCCTGGGCAACGCGACGCAGATGCCCACCATGGAAGCCGTCCTACGCGAAGCCGACATTATTTCGGTGCACGTGGATGGCCAGGAGTCCAACACGAACCTCATCGGACGTGTCGAGTTCGAACTCATGAAGCCCGGCGCCCTGTTCATCAACCTGTCACGCGGCCACGTCGTCGACGTCGACGCACTGCATGCCGCGCTCGTCTCCGGGCACCTGGGCGGCGCCGCCATCGATGTGTTCCCGGAGGAGCCTCGAGCCAACGGCGACCCATTCACCTCTCCCCTGGCGACGCTCGACAACGTCATCCTCACCCCCCACATCGGCGGGTCGACGGAGGAAGCCCAGTACGACATCGGTCGTTTCGTCGCCGCCAAAATCGGCGAATACCAGGTCAGCGGCTCAACCGACATGAGCGTGAACCTGCCGAACCTGACGATGAATGTCGGCAAGCGCTCGCGCTACCGCGTGCGCCTCATCCACCGCAACGTTCCCGGCGTCATGGCGCGCGTCAACCAGATTTTCGCGTCCTCCGAGGCTAACGTCGACGCACAGATCCTGGCCACCCTCGACGAGGTCGGCTACGTGCTCACCGACATCTCGGCAGGCCTGGGACGCGAGGCACTTGAGGAGCTGAGCCACCTACCCGAGACCATCCGCTTGATCGCGACGCCGCTCTAAAACTGTCGCGTTCATCGCGTTTCCACCTGGTTAATGGGCAGCGTGGTTACGGTATCGTAGGTATACCGTTCCCAAAGGAGGACAGATGGACCTCACGTCGCAGCTGCGCGCTCTGTACGCGCCCGGCGTTGCCTACGAGATCGCGGCCCCCGCGCAGCCCATCCCCGAGATGGTCCTGGAGGTTGCCTCGCGCTACCCGAAGCGCACAGCCATCGACTTTTTCGCGCGCCAGCTCACGTATGCAGAGCTTGCCCGTGAGATGCGCCGATGCGCCGGTGCCCTCCACCAGGCGGGTGTGCGCCCTGGCGACCGGGTCGCTCTCGTCATGCCGAATTGCCCGCAGCACGCCGTTGCCGTTCTCGGCACGATGCTGCTCGGCGCGGTCGTCGTTGAGCACAACCCCCTGGCACCCGCAGGCGAGTTGGAAGGCGAGTACGCGCGACACGGCGCACGCGTGACGATCGCATGGTCCAAGACCCTCGAGAAGCTTACCTTCCTCGGACGCGGCCACACCACCTTCTCGATGGACCTGACGACGGCCCTGCCCACGGCCTCGCGCCTAGCGCTCAAGCTGCCTGTGAAGGCAGCGCGCGAGAAGCGCGATCAGCTCGCGAGCCCGCGCCCGAACTGGGCCCGCTCCTGGACGCGCGCGATGCGCTCGGCCACCCCCTGGCATGGCAGCTGCCCATCTGCCATGGATGACGTGGCTCTCCTCATCCACACGGGCGGAACGACGGGCGTTCCGAAGGCCGCCGCACTCACGCACGCCAACCTCATGGCCAACGTCGAGGAATCAATCGCGTGGGTGCCGGTCCTTCACGAAGGGGCCGAAGTCTTCTACTGCATCCTCCCGCTTTTCCACGCCTTCGGCTTCACGATTGGCTTCCTGGCGGGCCTGCGCTTGGGCGCGACAATCGCGATGTTCCCCAAGTTCGACACCGCGCTGGTCCTGGCGGCCCAACGCCGCCTGCCGTGCACGTTCTTCCTGGGCGTTCCACCCATGTACGAGCGCCTCCTCAAGGCAGCCGAGGGGACAAATGCTGACCTCTCGTCGATCCGCTTCTCGCTGTCCGGCGCCATGCCTCTCTCGGCTGCACTTGCCGATCAGTGGGAACAAGCCACCGGCGGCCTCATGATCGAAGGCTACGGCATGACCGAGGCTTCCCCGATCATCCTTGGTTCTCCTCTCGCCTCATCGCGCGCACGCGGAGCCCTTGGCATCCCCTACCCTTCCACCCAGGTCCGCATCGTCGATCCGGAAAACCCCTCCCGCGAGGTGGCCGATGGCGAGGTCGGAGAACTCATCGCGCGCGGCCCACAGGTCTTTTCCGGCTACTGGAACCAGGACGAGGAAACCGCGGAAGTCTTCACCGAGGATGGCTGGCTACGCACGGGCGACCTCGTGCAGGTGCGCAACGGCTTTATCTACATGGCCGACCGACGCAAGGAGATGATCAACTCCTCCGGCTTTAACGTCTATCCCTCCCAGGTCGAAGAAGCCGTGCGATCAATGCCTGGCATCCTCGACGTCGCAGCCATTGGCGTACCTGCCGGAGAGTCCGGCGAGGACGTCGTCGCAGCGGTCGTGCTCGAAGCCGGCGCCTCCGTGACGCTGGGTGACCTGCGCAAGTGGGCGGAAAAATCACTCGCCCACTACGCGCTCCCTCGTCAGATTGTCGTCATGACCGAGCTTCCTCGCTCGCAGCTGGGCAAGGTCATGCGCAAGAAGGTGCGCGAGCAAATCCTGGGCGCTCAGGCGGCCGCCACGGATGCTGTTGCGGGCGCGCGCGACGCCGTCGCAGGCGCACGCGAAGCGATGAGCGAAAAGGTCGCAGAGGCACGCGGCGCCGCTTCCGAGGCCGTCTCCGAGGCTCGCGTGGCCGTCGCCGGAGCGCGCGGCGCAATGTCCGAGGCCATGGCTGAGGCACGTGAAACCATGTCCGAAAGGGTCGCAGAGGCGCGTGAAACCGCCTCCGAGGCCATGGCCGGGGCGCGCGATTCCGTCGCCGAGGCGGTGGCAGGTGCGCGCGAGTCAGTGTCCGAGGCCGTGGCTGGGGTCCGTGGATTGTCCGCGGGTACTCAGGGATCTACCCCCACTACCGGAGACTATGCACCGACGGCTGACCACCAGGAGACAACCGAGAGCTAATCACCAGGCATCGCCATGCTGACGAGTAGTGCCCGGTCCTCGTTGAGGGCCGGGCACTACTCGCACATCAGAATCAGTCATCTCCGAGCAGCGTGGGCGCCGCCGCGACGGAGCGTTTGCGGGCAGAACGTGCCTTACGAGGCTTCTTCGCAGGGGTCGGCGCGCTCTGGGCGGCATCGTCCGCTGTCTCTGGAGCGTCGGCACCGGAAGCGGTGCTGCGCGAGCGCTCCCGCAGCGCGTGAATGGCCTGTTCGAAATCGTCGAGGTTATCGAACTGGCGATAGACGGATGCGAAGCGCAGGTATGCGACGACATCCAGATCGCGTAGGAACGGAAGGATCGCCTTTCCGACCTCGTCTGTGGACACGTTGGAGACACCCGTCGAGCGCAGCTGCTCCTCCACCTGCTGGGCAAGAATCGCGAGCTGGTCATCCGACACAGGCCGACCCTGGCAGGCCTTCTTCACACCCGATACAACCTTGTTACGGGAGAAGGACTCGACCACCCCGGAGCGCTTGACGACCTGGAATGACGAGGTTTCAAGCGTCGTGAAACGCTTCTTACAGTGGGTGCACTCGCGACGACGCCGAATCGAGGCGCCGTCGTCCGCGATGCGCGTATCGACGACGCGCGAATCCGGGTTATGACAGAAAGGGCAGTGCACCCTTCAACGGTACACGCTCGGACCCCCATCTGTCACAGGAGTCCCACGTGCCACCGTCAGCGGACGGGGACAACAACCCTCTGGCCGGGCTGCAAGGCGCCGCGCACATCATTCATACGCTCAATGTCGGCGACGACCTGCTCGAGCGGGCGATCCGTCTTCACACTCTGAGCGAGGGACCAGACAGAGTCACCACTGACGACCGCCTTTGTGACGGTCGGACCGTCGTACGCGTCCGGCTGAATCGCTAGACCAAGGGCACCGGCACCAACCGAAAGGACAAGCGTGGCGAGCACGCCGGCGAACAGACCGCGACGCGAGGACCCAGTCCGACGACGAGGAGCAGCAGGCGCACGCAGATACGAGGGATCATCAATGCGCTGAGCCTCAACACGACGACGCGCAGAGGGGGCCGTAGAGATGTCACGAACAGTCGCGAGCGGCGCTTCCTCCACGACACGAAGCGGGGAGCGGCGCGCAGGGAACGAGACGGCACCCTTCCTCACAACGGGAACACTCATGAGAACCTCCAGAAACCTTAATCGAACATCTGTTCGTCGAACACCTGTACGATAGCATGCAATCCACACAATGTCGAGACCCGCTCGAACATATGTTTCATTTTGTCTGCGATCGTCCTATCCTTGACACATCCAGTGGACGACCACCCGTGCACATTTGCGTCCACCCACAGGAGAGGGAGAGGCCATGACCGAGCGACCGATCAGCGATCGCCACCGCGCAATCCTGCGTGTTATCAACGAAAAGTTGGCATCGAGCGGCTTCCCCCCGTCTGTGCGCGAGATCGCATCCGCAGTTGGATTGGCGTCGCCTTCGACGGTGAAGCATCATCTCGACGCGCTTGAGGCCGACGGATTCCTCGTTCGCGAGCCAGGGCTCCCTCGCGCGCTCGATCTCACTGATCGTGCGCGCACCGAGCTGGGAATCGCCCCCTCATCGCAACCCTCGGAGAAGGTCGTTCGCATCGAAGTCCCCGTCTCCCACGTGGAGGAAGAGGGAACGGCTATTCCGTTGGTCGGACGCATCGCCGCTGGTGCGCCCATCACGGCTGAGCAGCACGTAGAGGACGTGTTCCACCTGCCAACGTCCATGACCGGGCACGGTGATCTCTTCATGCTCGAGGTCAGCGGCGAGTCAATGGTCGACGCTGGCATCTTCGACGGTGACTACGTTGTCATCCGTTCTCAGAACGACGCTCGCAACGGTGAATTTGTCGCTGCCATGATCGACGGCGAGGCCACGGTCAAGGAACTGTCCATCACGGGCGGCCACGTCTGGCTGCTCCCACACAACCAGGACTACTCCCCCATCCCCGGCGACGAGGCCACCATCCTCGGCAAGGTCGTGACCGTCATTCGTTCGCTCTGACGCACTACAAGAAAGAGTGGCTCCACCCAAGAGGGTGGCGCCACTCTTTATCTGCCGATGAGGATCAGAAGCCGAGGTCGCGGGCGACCTGACGCAGACGCTGGGCCGAGGCGGTCAGACCGTCACGCTCGTTCAGCGTGAGTGGCGGGTTGAGGACTCGTCCGGCGCCGTCGCGGCCCACGATGGTCGGGGCAGCCATGACGACGTCCGAGATGCCTTCCCAGTCCTCAAGCAGGGTCGAGATGGTCAGGACTCGCTGCTCGTCACGCAGGACAGCACCCGCGATATTCGCGGCGGACAGGCCAATCGCGTAGTTCGTCGCGCCCTTACCCTCGATGATCTTGTAGGCGCTCTGGACGACCTCCTGCGCGATCGAGTTGCGCAGAGCCGAGTCGAAGACACCGCCGGACAGGGTCGGGCCCCACTGCGACAGCGGGACGTTGCCGATCTCAGCGCTGGACCACAGGGCGACCTCAGAGTCGCCGTGCTCACCGGCGACGTACGCGTGGATGTTCTGGGTGGCCACACCCGTCTCACGCGACACGAGGTAGCGCAGGCGAGACGTGTCGAGCACCGTGCCCGAGCCGAAGACCTGATTGCGGGGAAGACCCGTAAGCTTGAGCGCCACGTAGGTGACGACGTCAACGGGGTTCGTCACGAACATGAAGCGGGCATCAGGGGCCACGTTCTGCAGGTTCGGAACGATCTTCTTCATGAGGTTGACGGTCGAACCGGCGAGCTCCAAGCGCGACTGGCCGGGCTGCTGCTTGGCACCAGCCGTCACGATAATCAGGTCAGCACCACGAACGATCTCAACGTCGTCGGAGCCCTCAATCGAACCGGCGGGGGTGAACTGAATGCCGTGGGCCATGTCAAGGGCCTCGGCCTCCACCTTTGCCTTGTTGATGTCCTGAAGGACGATCGAGCGGGCGTCGCCGCGCATCGCACAGGCGTACGCGACAGCGGTACCAACCGCGCCGGCGCCGATAATGGCGATCTTAGAGGGACGTCCGGAGGACTTTGACGGGTACAGGGTCTGGGCTTTATTTTCCACGAGTGTCTCCTAGAGTCTGCGGGCATGTCCATTCTCTCAGATGAGAGCCTCACCGCGCCCGTTAACTGTGCGACGTTTTACACGCTCAGAGGCCCCTCGCCCCTACTGGTCACTCACCTTGGCGAGGCGTCGCAACGCTCCGCGGACGACCTGCGGATCCGTCGTCGGCCACATGGCAGGCAGGGAGCGCATGATGAAACTGCCATAGCGCTTCGTCACCACGCGTGGATCGAGGATCGCGACGACACCCCGGTCGTCGGTCGAGCGCAGAAGGCGCCCCACGCCCTGGGCCATCATGAGCGCCGCGTGCGTGAGAGAGACGGAGACGAAGCCATTGCCGCCACGGCGTTCCACATCCATGGATCGGGCGCGCGACACCGGATCGCCAGGGCGCGGAAACGGAATCTTGTCGATGACGACGAGACGGCAGGCTTCCCCTGCGACGTCGACCCCCTGCCACAGGGACATCGTGCCCACGAGGCAGGAGTCGCGTTCCTCGCGGAAACGCTGGATCAGCTGCGCCAGGGTTTCCTCGCCCTGCAGGTAGACGGTTAAGTCCGTTTGTTCACGAAGGGCTTGTGCTCCAGCCATCGCCCCGCGGCGCGACGCGAAGAGGGCGAGCATCCCGCCACCCGAGGCCTGCGCAAGTTCGACGAGCTCGTCGAGCAGTTCCTCGGAGGGCCCGTCGCGCCCGGGTAGCGGCAGGTGGGTCGCCACGTAGCGGATGCCCTGGCGTGCGTGGTCGAAGGGGGATCCCACGTCGATGCCGTGCCAGGGCACGCCGGAGACGGCCATGCCGGACTGTGCGGCCATGAAGTCGAAATTCCCGCCGAGCGCAAGCGTTGCCGACGTGAGGATCGCGGGCCGCTCGCCGATGCCGTTCCCACCGATCGCCGCCGACACATCCAAGGGCCCCACAGTGAGGCGCGCGTTGTCGGACTCGTCCTTCGTGATGTAGGCAATCGACTGGTCGGGGTCCCTCCCCCACGCGTCGAGCGCCGCGATCAGCTCGTCAATGGCGGCACGGGCCAGAAGCTTCGCAGCGGGCTCCCCCTGTGCGTCCGACACCTCATGACTGGCTCGCCGAGCCGCACCATCAAGGACCACCATCGCATCAACGAGGGCGCTCGGCCGGTACTCGAGGAGGCCCGCCTCCAGCGGGGCCATCGCTGCACCGAGCCCAGCCCCGGCCTCGTCAAGGTCCGTGGAATCGATGGACAGATTCGAGCGCAGGGAGCGCGCCACGCGGCTCACGCGGGCCACCGTCAGGTCGGCGGCCGCCTGGGAGCGCACACGGTCGGCTAGCTCG
The DNA here is from genome assembly GCF_030217285.1 of Pauljensenia sp. UMB3104. Classification (NCBI taxonomy): domain Bacteria; kingdom Bacillati; phylum Actinomycetota; class Actinomycetes; order Actinomycetales; family Actinomycetaceae; genus Pauljensenia; species Pauljensenia sp. UMB3104. The sequence goes on from NZ_JASONN010000006.1 coordinate 115,702, forward strand.
TGGGCCTCGTCGATGACGACGGCGTCGTACTCGCCGAAGAGCTCACCCTCGCCGCACGCATTGATGCCGAACAGCGAATGATTCGTGACAACGACGTCCGCCTCGGCAGCCTCCAGGCGGGCGGCCTGCGCGAAGCATTCGTCGATGAGCGGGCAATGCTTGCCCAGGCACTCGGGTTTGGCGACCGAGGCGTGATGCCAGGCCCGATCCGACACACCGGGCACCAGATCGTCGCGGTCTCCCGTCGTGGTTTCGCTGATCCACTCACGGATGCGCAGGATCTCCTTACCGAGCTCGCCCGTCGGGCCAACGCTCACGTCCTGATCCTCAAACAGGGTGCCCTCGGTGGGGTACCCGCCGTCCAGCTTGTGCAGGCACGCGTAGTTCGACCAGCCTTTGAGCACCGCGACCTTCAGGCGCGTACCTGTCACCGAGGCGACCGCGTCAAGAGCAACCGGCGCGTCCTTGACAAGAATCTGACGCTGCAGCGCGAGCGTCGCCGTCGAAACCACCCCTCGAACCCCATTCGTTGCGCAGTGCGTCAGCAGGGGCACCAGATAGCCGAGAGACTTGCCTGTGCCCGTGCCTGCCTGCACGAGGAGGTGGTGGCGATCCTCAAGCGCAGCGGCTCCTTCGGCGACCATCGAGGCCTGTCCCTCGCGCGCGGACCCGCCCATCTGGGAGACGACCGCATCGAGGACGCGGCCCGAGACCTCGACCAGGTCCTCGCTCACGAAGCGTTCACCGCCGCGTCGCCCACGGTACCGCTCACCGCCTCGCGGGCGATGACGGCGGCCAGGGCCTCATCGACGCGCGCGACGATGCGCGTGCCCGCCTCCGCGTACTCCTCGCGCTCGACGTCACCCTCCTCGTGGATGCGGTGCACGAGGGAGCCGGCCGAATACGGCAGGATCGCGTCGACGGCCACGCGAGGCCGGGGCAGCATGTCCTCGAGGGCAGCGCGCAGCGCCTCCACGCCCCAGCCCGTGTGGGCGCTGAGCGGGACAGCATTTGGAAAGACTGTGCGCAGCAGCGCAATCTGCTCGGGCGACGCCAGGTCGGCCTTGTTCAAGGCGATGAGCTCAGGAATGTCCGAGGCGCCCTCAATCGTGTCGATGACCGAGCGCACGGCCTGCACCTGGGAAACCGGGTCCGGGTGCGCCGCATCAACGACGTGCAAGATGACATCGGCCTGCCCGACTTCCTCCAGGGTCGAACGGAAGGCCTCGACCAGCTGTGTGGGCAGGTTGCGCACGAAGCCGACCGTGTCGGTGAGCGTGTACTCGCGGCCATCCGCAGCGCGCGCCCGGCGCACCGTCGGGTCCAGCGTGGCAAACAGCGCGTCCTGGACGAGGACGCCCGCCTCCGTGAGTCGGTTGAGCAGCGTCGACTTGCCTGCGTTCGTATACCCGGCGATCGCCACCGACGGCACACCCCCACGACGGCGGGAGTTACGCTGCGTGCGGCGGGCAGGTTCCATGCGCGCGATGTCCGCGCGCAGCTTCGCCATGCGCGTACGGATGCGGCGACGATCCAGCTCGATCTTGGTCTCGCCGGGACCCCTGGAACCGATACCCGCGCCGCCCGCGACGCGACCACCGGCCTGACGGGACATCGACTCACCCCAGCCGCGCAGACGCGGCAGCAGGTACTCAAGCTGCGCGAGCTCCACCTGCGCCTTGCCCTCACGGGACTTGGCATGCTGGGCGAAAATATCGAGAATCAAAGCCGTGCGGTCGACGACCTTCGCGTCGACGACGTCCTCCAGCCCACGACGCTGCGAGGGAGCCAGTTCCTCGTCAACGATGACGGTATCGGCCTCAACGCTACGCACAATCTCAGCCAGCTCGCGGGCCTTGCCAGACCCCAGGTAGGTTGCGGGGTCGGGCTTCATGCGGCGCTGGATGATGCCGTCGAGCACGCGCGAACCGGCGGTCTCCGCGAGCGCGGCGAGCTCGCGCAGCGAGTTCTCGGCTTCTTCTTCGCTCTGCGTGGTGCGTAGGCCCACAAGCACGACTTTTTCGAGTCGCACCTGGCGGTATTCGACCTCGGAGATGTCCTCGCGGTCGGAGGCACCGGTGTCGACGCGGCGCGTGCCCGCGCGGGCCTCGCGCTCAAGGGCACCCGCATCCTGGGACGTGTCCTGACCCGTCGTCGATGCGAGCGCCGTTCCCGAGCGCGCGAGGATGCGCGCGACAACGTCGTTGACGCGCTCATCGCGCTCTTTGGTCGAAGAGTCCGCACCGGTGTGGGTCGTGTCCATAACCATCCTTTTTGTGGGGACTTCTAGTGTCGCACGCCCCGTCCTCATCTGCGCCGCCGCGCGCGGGCGCGATAGGCTTTCTTCCGTGGACGAACAGTATTTCACCGACTCTTCCCCAGCGACCGCGGACGAGGTCCGCACGATCAAGGTGAGCGCGCGCGGATTCGACCTGTCGATGCGCGTGTCGTCGCGCGTGTTTTCGGGTTCCAAGCTCGATCTCGGGACGCGTCAGCTCCTGGAGATCGCCCCGGACCTGCCCGAAGGCGGGACCTTCCTGGACCTGGGGTGCGGGTGGGGTCCGATCGCGACGATCATGTCGTTGGAGTCCCCGAATGCCACCGTGTGGGCGGTGGACGTGAACTCTCGTGCGGTGGATCTGACGCAGCGCAACGCCCAGTCCAACGGGGCGAACGGCGTGCGCGCGCTGAAGGCCGAGGAGGCGCTCGCCGTCTCGCAGGAGTCGGACACGCGCTTCGACGTCATCTGGTCGAACCCGCCCGTGCGCATCGGCAAGGAGGCGATGCACGAGATGCTCCTGGCGTGGCTGGATCGCCTCGCCCCCGCCGGCGTCGCCTACCTGGTCGTCCAGCGCAACCTGGGCGCGGATTCGCTCATCACGTGGCTGAACGGCCAGGGGTATCAGGCCTCGAAATACGCGTCGAAGAAGGGCTTCCGCATTATCGAAGTCCGTCCCGCCTGAGGTCCTCTACCCCGTCGACGAGGCCGGGGCCGCCTCGCGCTCTCCAGCACCGTTTCCTCGGAGGCTGGTTCAGGGCAGGCGGATCTCGGCGACTCGCGTCGCCGGTCCCGTGAGGAACACCGACGCATCCGTGATGCGGGGGCTCTCCCCTGACCAGTCGATGACACCGTCAAGACCGACGATGACCGTTCCACCCGGAATATCGACGACCCACTGGGTGGGCGCTCCCGGTCCACGACGCAGGGCGGTGGCAAGGGCCGCCGCGCAGCATCCGGTGCCGCACGCCTGGGTCTCCCCCACGCCGCGCTCGAGCACACGCATCGCGATGTGTCCGCGCGTCGCGCCTGGCTCCGTCAGGTCGACGACCAGCTCGAGGTTGGTCCCCGCCTGGGGTGCCGGATCGTAGGAGGGGCGCTGGGCCTGCGGAATCTGCGAGACGTCAACCGTCGGCAGGAACACACCGCGCAGGGTCTCCTCGTCGGTAAGCTCAACAACCGTGTGCGGGTTGGGCATGTCCACCCAGATGCCGCCCATCGCGCTATCGATTCCCGGGACTGCCACCTCGATTGTTTCACGTGCAGGAGAGGCAGCGGGCCCCATGTCGACGCGGTAACTCGCGCCGCGCCCCTCATCCTCGGACTCCGGGGTGACGCGCTTGATGCCGCCGCGCGTAGCCACGTCCAGGGTCTGGCCCACCGGCAGATCGACGAGGCCCTCGCGGCGCAGGTGATCGACGAAGACGCGCACGCCGTTGCCGCACATCTCAGCCTTCGACCCATCCGCGTTGCGGTAGTCCATGAACCACATTCCGTCGCGCTCGACGGCCCGAATGAAGCCGTCGGCTCCAATCCCGAAGGCCGGGGAGCACAGCGTCGCGACCTCGACCTCGCTGGGATCGTAATCGTCGAAGCGATCCGTGGCGACGACGAAGGAATTACCGGCACCGTGCGCCTTGACGAGACGGGCGTGAGCGGGCAGCTGCGTGTGTGTCATGGATCCACCGTAGCCCCCGGCTCCCGGGCGCGCAGCCCCCGATCATGTTAGGAGCATCCCAGGGCGGCCTCGGCCTCGCGCTCGGTCAGCTCGACGACGCGGCGCACCACGGCCTCGTCCGAAGCAAAATCCTCCACGTCCAGCCAGTGCACGCGCGGGTCTGGACGCAGCCACTTGACCTGGCGGCGCGCCAGCTGGCGGGTGGCCAGCGCGATAGATTCCACGGCCTCGTCCTCGCTCATCTGCCCATCGATGACAGCGAGCGCCTGGGAGTAGCCCGTCGCTCGGGATGCGGTCTTCGCCTCGCGTAGGCCAACATCGATAAGTCCGCGCACCTCCTCGATGAGGCCGCCGTCCATCATGGCGCGCGTGCGCAGCGCGATGCGCTCGTCGAGTTCCTCCATCGGGCGACGCAGCGCCACCATGAGCGCCGGTGCCACGAACTCGTGGCGGGGCATGGACGCCGAATAGGGGCGCCCGGTCAGCTCGATCACCTCGAGCGCCCGAATGATCCGACGGGCGTTGTGCGGATCGATGCGCTCCGCCGAGACCGGGTCTAGCTGGGTCAGGCGATCATGCAGGCCTCGCGAACCCAACGGCCCCTCGGCCTCCTCCTCCAGACGAGCGCGCACGGCCGGGTCCGTGCCCGGAAACTCGATGACGTCCAGGAGGGCACGCTGGTAGAGACCCGACCCTCCCGCAACCACGGCGACACCCCCGCGCTCGTGGATACTCGCCACGTCGTCGCGCGCATGCCTCTGATAGGCGGCAACCGAGGCTTCGTCGCGCACGTCAAGCACATCGATCTGGTGGTGGGCGATCCCGCGGCGCTCCTCCACCGGCGTTTTCGCCGTCCCCACATCCATGCCGCGGTAGAGCTGCAGGGCATCCGCAGACACAATCTCACCCGCGCCACTCGCACCGAGCGCCTCCGGAAGCACGCAGGCCAGCTCCAGGGCCAGGTCCGATTTGCCCGAGGCCGTGGGCCCCACAACCGCGCACACGACGTCCGACGCGCGCCTCACCGATGTCTCCATGGCCACCAGTGTACGGGTGCCTCCCACAGATACCACCCAACAACGGCTAGGCTTAACACCATGAGCACAACTGACACTCCCCCGGTCACCCTCGACCGGGTCATCCACGCGGTCGAGGCCGTCGGACTCATCCCGTTCGTCTCCTCCACCGGCCAGGTCGCCGCAATCCTGCCCAACCGCACCGTCCGCATCGCCGTGCCCGAGGGACACCCCGTCCAGGGAGTCGCGGACTACCCGCGCTTCTTCGACCCCTCGCACGCCGACGCCATCGCTTCCGCAGTGCGCCGCCTCAACGCGTCCACCTACCTGCCGAAGATCACCTCCGGCACGACCGAGACCGGCGCCATCGCCCTGCACCTGCAGCACACCTTCAACTGGGTCGTGGGCGCCACCGACGCACAGGTTCAGGCCGAGGTCTCCCAGTTCATCATGGCCTCCGTCGCCATGATGAACCAGCTCGACATCATGTTCCCCGACCAGTGGACTAAGGAGGCCGCCAATGCCTGAATGGAAGAGCTTCACCTTCGGCGATGACGGCGAGGCCAAGCCCGAGGCTATGCCCGCCCCCGCCACCCCCTCCCCCGCGATGGAGGCCGACGAATACGCCGCCAAGTGGGGCACCGCGGTGTCCGAGCTGACGATCGAACGCATCGAGAAGGTGCTTGAGGGCGACGGTCTGCCGCACGGCTCCAACGAGTTCATCGCCGTCACCCAGCTGGAGGATGTGCAGTTCCAGATTCATCGCGAACCCGTCGACGCCCCCTGGGCGCAAATCGAGACACGCATCGCGGTGCCCGGCGAGGGCCATACTGAGGTCTCGCTGCAGGAGAAGGCGAACGAATGGAACAACGCCCACCTGCAGCCGACGGTCTTCCCCATCGAAGACGGTGACGGCTGGGTCCTCATGGCTGCGTCGCGTTTCTTCGTCGGCGAGGGCCTATCGGACCGCCAGATCCACGCGATGCTGCGCCGCGGCCTGATTATCGGCCTGTCGGCCGCTCAGGAAATCCCCGCGCTCTTCGCACACGGCTCCGACGAGTAAACCCCTCGATCTGGCCACATACATGGTGCCCCGCTCCTCTCGTGAACTGCGCCCCGAAACTTGGACGCGTTTAATGGTAGCCGTTATGCGGCTTCCTGTAGGGCCTGATCCCGGTATTC
>NZ_JASONN010000068.1:0-496 GCF_030217285.1 Pauljensenia sp. UMB3104
TCGACGCGTTTGATTTTTACCACTCCCGCGATTGCTGTGATGAAAGCTGCGAAACCTCCGAACCCGCCGAGGGTGGCAAGAGCATCAATAAACCCGCTCAAAAGCTCACTCCTCCTTCCCCTCGCCGGTCTTGGTGGGGGCGCGGTGCCTACCAGCAGGCGGGGAAGTAATATCGCGCACCCAATCCATCAAACCCGTAGGTTTCAGGATCGTGTAGGCGATCTGCCCGGCCCCAGCGACCACGCCCAGGTTCATGATCGCGAACTGGTAAAACGCCGGATACTTAATAAACACGAAGGTTGCCGCCGCGAGTAGCACGTACACGCCCAGGGCTACCAGGCGTTTAGTGTTTTGTGACCAGTGCGCGCGTGTGATCACAGATACCACGAATGTGCCTAGGATGCCCGCGAGCGCGGAAAAATCAATGGGGCTAATGTGCTGAAATAGCTGATCCATTTTTTACCACATCCATCCTTTGGTGTTGAGGGCGTGCTGT
>NZ_JASONN010000069.1:0-480 GCF_030217285.1 Pauljensenia sp. UMB3104
GTCTGGAGCTTTCAAAACTACATCAGACAGAGGTGAACGCTATGGGTAGAGGAGGAGCGAGGGTCCGCTCTGGGCCACCAGCAAATGAGAACTCGGGCCGGTCCGCCCGACGCGGTTTTTCTCTGAAAGCCCTGCCCCCAACAGGCAGGCGCGGCAGGCCACCAAAGTTCCCGCTGCCAGAAATGAGTGAGCGGGAAGAAGAAGTTTGGAAGAGCCTTTGGAAAAGCCCCCAGGCGGTGGCCTGGTCGATGCCCGAAAACAAGTGGATGCACCATCTGGTCGGCTTATACACGCGGGTTCTCGTAAAGTGCGAGAGCCCCTCTACGCCGCCTTCCTTACTGGCGCAGCTGCACCGGATAGGAGACCAGATGGGGATGACCCCGGCGGGTCTTTCTTTCCTCGGATGGAAAATCGCCGAGGAAAGCGAGTCTAAGAGCGCCCCTAAGCCTAAAAGAAATGCTTCAGCGGGGGCGCGCACAC
>NZ_JASONN010000070.1:0-464 GCF_030217285.1 Pauljensenia sp. UMB3104
GGTAGTCGGGCACGTCCACGACCTCGGTCTCGAAGTCGAGGGTACGCCAGCCGAGCTCGCCGGCCTCGTAGTCGAAGTAGCGGTCGATCGCGCCCGTGTAGACAACCGGGACCTGGCCGACGGACGCGGCCTTCGAGAACGGCGAGGAAGCATCGAAGAAGTCCATGCCCGTGTGCACGGTGATACGCGGGTGATCGACCATGTTCGCGATCCACGCGCCGTAGCCGTTGAGAGGCAGGCCCTCGTAGCGGTCCTGGAAGTAGCGGTTCTCGTAGGTGAAGCGCACGGGCAGGCGCGTGATGATGGAGGCTGCGAGCTCGCGCGGATCCGTCTGCCACTGCTTGGCCGTGTATCCCGCGATGAATGCGTCGTAGAGGGGGCGGCCGATCAGGCTAATCGCCTTCTCCTCGAGGTTGCCGGGTTCGCCCGTGATCTCGGCGGCCTGCTGCTCAATGAGCGCGCGC
>NZ_JASONN010000071.1:0-463 GCF_030217285.1 Pauljensenia sp. UMB3104
AGCGCCCAGCGCACCGCCGCACGCGAGAGCTTGGCGCGCGGATCGGCCGCTTGGCTCATATCTTGACGCCACACATGGGCGCACTCCTGGCACCGGTAGCGGCGCACGCTCACGTGCAAGATCGTGGGGCGCCACCCGTAAGGCTCGTGCGCCAAGCGCCTGATCACCGTGTCACGCGACTCGCCCTGGCATCCGCAGCGTCGACACCACCGGTCCTCACCAGCAATCCGGCAAGCCAACACTGCATGGTCTGGCCACATGCGCTGGCCCGTCACTTCCAGGCCCAGGTCATCCAGGCGCGTGAACGCGCTCAGGTCAGGGCGATCAAAGATAGTATTGGCCATGTCGAGGTCTTTCAGATGGACGGTGTAGCAATCTCCATCATCGGAAGACCTCGACCCCTACCCGGCCACGACACGCCCAACCCCGCCCACAACACCTACACCCTCAAATGCGAAGAGCC
>NZ_JASONN010000072.1:0-458 GCF_030217285.1 Pauljensenia sp. UMB3104
ATCACCGATTTGCCCAAACCCATCCCAAGGAAGATTGCGGCCTCGTGATGGTCGATGATGAACTGGGTCGCCTGCCGCTGGTAGTTATGCGGCTGATAGTGCATCAAGCACCTCCTGTATGCCGTCAACCGAATCAACGACCAAAGCGGTGAAACCTTGCTGGCGTAGTTGGTTCATCCGACGTACTTGGATTGGCCTGGGTTTCTGTCCTGGTGCTTTGAGCTCGACGAAGACAGCCCGGTTTCTCATCAGGCATATCCGGTCAGGTACACCTGTGGTTCCAGGGCAGACAAGCTTCCAGCACAAGCCCCCGGAGGCTTCAACGGCCTTTTTGAGCTGGGCTTCGATGTGGTGTTCGTTCATGGTCACTCCTTGAGTGGTTTTCCACGGGGTGACGACTGGTGACGGTTGGATTTGAACTTTTCTAAAGGCGATATTTTTATGGCCTTAGTAATAGT
>NZ_JASONN010000073.1:0-442 GCF_030217285.1 Pauljensenia sp. UMB3104
TGATGGTTTTGCTCCCGTTAAGCAAGGCTGGTTCTTCTTCTGGTTGGGCGATTCCTGCTGCTTCTTGGTTTAGGCGGGCTTGTTCTTTGGCAAGCCAGGCTTGAGCGACGCGTTTTTTCACGAATGTCATCGGGGCTTTGTAAGATCGCCCGGCGTGGGTGTAGCGGGCTTGGTAGCGGCCTGAGGGGAGTTTGCGGATCGATCCCCAAGAGTTTCGAGTGGCCATCGTCGTGCCTTTCTGCGTGCCATCGGTATGCCACTAGAGTAGCCAAAACCGACCAAAACTAACCAAAACCCCAATATAGGTTTAGCGGCATTTTCCGCATCAGGGCAACGAAAAACCCCGGTATTTCAGTGAATACCGGGGCTAGAGCGGAGGATGGGGGAGACTAAAGGGGAGTAGTCGCTGCAAGGGTTTGGCACGCCCGTGCCACTAATATGC
>NZ_JASONN010000074.1:0-440 GCF_030217285.1 Pauljensenia sp. UMB3104
CTATTAACGCGTGTGGAAGCGTGAAGGAAATCCACGAGCAAATAGTAGAAGTAGTAAAAAAGCACATCAAAACGTGAGCGAGCACACAATAATAGAGCTTTACAATGTCGCAGAGTGGGACATATAATTAAAGCACAAGGCAAAAGAAAAGGGCCTTGAAAACAAAGAGGCAACAAGGCCTCACAACTCGGAAAGGAATCCGAAATGGCTAACAAATACCAATCCACCGAAGCCCAGCGCCGCTACATCCTCGCACTCTCAGACTGGATGAGCGATGAACAATGGTGCGAAATGTTCGCAGAATACGCAAAAAGAAACCAAAACCAGCCCACCACCCTCATCACCGAAACCCGCAACCAAGCCTTGAAGCGGCTAACCAAGCGCGTCTGCTCCGCAATGATCGACGAACTCAAATAACCCCCCGGCCCCGCCCGTCTTTG
>NZ_JASONN010000075.1:0-431 GCF_030217285.1 Pauljensenia sp. UMB3104
CCCCTCGGTACACGCGTGGAGGTCAGGGTGTTGATTTCGGCTTCCATCAGGGCCTTACCCGCGTCCGTGTCGGGCGCGCGGTAGGCGTCGATGATGTTCTGGTAGGCGCTCCAAGTGACCTCGAGCGCGACGTGCTCCTCACCGGAAAACAGGTTGAGTAGTTGGTGCTGCTGGCGTGGCGTGAGCAGGCATGAGCGGGTGTGTAACATCCTGCGGGCCTTGTACAGGGGGTCGGTGGCACGCCCGCGCCGGTGGTGGAGTTCTTGCTGAATGCGTCTGCGACACTCATCCAAGGCGTTGCCAGCCAGGTGCACGACGTGGAAGGGGTCCATGACCGCCCTCGCGCCGGGGAGTTCTTCAGTGGCTGCGCTTTTGAACCCGGTGAATCCATCCATCGCGACGATCTCGATGCGGCTTCGCCACGTGTCGGG
>NZ_JASONN010000076.1:0-427 GCF_030217285.1 Pauljensenia sp. UMB3104
TTTCCTGCCCGGAAATGCCCAGCGGGATCTGCCTTGCTAGGGACTGTACCGCTGATACGCGGGCGGCCTCGTCGAATATTGGTGCGGATTCTTCGGGTTTGATGAAGCCGGAAAAATCGGTGGTTTTGGTTGCTGCTGTGATAGCCATTTTTGTCCTTTCCCCAAATGATTTGGAGGGTAGGTTCGGTTTTTATTCGGATAGTGTTACGCCAACGGCTTTTGCCAGCGCGGCGGTTAGCTGTGGCGAGTTGAGTGCCGGGCCGGATGCTCCGGGGGCTTTGCCTTGGGTTAGGTCAGGGCGTGGGCCTGGGGTTTTGGGTTCAGGCTCGGCTTTGTTGGCAGACAGGTGACCCATGAGGGTCTTGGCTGACTCGGCGAGTTCTTCGGCAGTTTCTCCTTGCAGGTAGCCGATTAGATCGGCGGGCAC